>CAVEWO010000421.1:0-2079 GCA_963619345.1 Bacteroidaceae bacterium | reverse complement strand
AGGTGTATATGCGGAAATCAGAGCATTGTCAGGACTGCTGGTGCGTGCACAGAATGAAGTCACAAGACTAAAGAACCGTATTGCCAGATGGTTCAGCATCTACTTTCCAAACTACAAAGACGTTTACGGAAATGCCGGTGCAGTCAGCGGAATCATGATTCTGAAGGAGGCACCGCTGCCGGAGGATATCGTAAAGCTCGGCGTGGAAGGTGTGAATCGTATCTGGCGTGATGCAAAACTGAGAGGCGTCGGACTAAAGAGGGCAAAGAACCTGGTAACGGCGGCGGAGCACAGCATCGGAAACCGTTCAGCGCAGGAAGCCGCAAGGATAGAGCTTCGGATGATACTTGCGGATTACGAAATGTATACAGCACGTCAGGCTGAACTGATGGCGCTGATCAGCGAAAAGATTGCAGAAGTACCATATGTTGATAAGCTTCTTGAGATGAGAGGAATAGGGATGAAAACGGTAATAGGTTTTGTAGCTGAAGTCGGAGATATCAGGCGTTTTGACAGCCCTAAGCAGCTTCAGAAGCTTGCCGGATACGCAATCGTCAGAAACGAGTCCGGAAAACATAGCGGAGAAAGTCATATCAGTTATCGCGGCAGAAAGCGTCTGCGATATGTGTTGTATGAAGCTGCAGTCAGTGCGGTAAGCCACAGCCCGGAGTTCAGGGCAATTCATCAGTATTACACGACAAGGACGAAAAATCCTTTGAAAAAAATGCAGTCGTTGATTGCGGTGGCCTGCAAGCTGATACGGATATTTTTCCTGATACTTAAGACAGGAACTACCTACGACGGGGCAAAATTAATGGGAGATATCCGAAGACCGATAGAGGCATAACCATAACTGCAGTCAACTGGAAAAAAATATGTGTCCGCGGCCGGAACCGGGAAGCCGGAGCTTAATTCCAGATACCGGGTTTCTGCCACAGGCAGATGAACAAATCCCGACAGGGAGTGACGAAAGAGGAAGTTCATCAGGGAACGTCCGCCGAAAGGTGCTGATGAGCGGAGACCGGAGTCGGCAAACAACAAATAACAAAGAATGAGCAGGTAGTCGGCAGGAATATTCACCATAGGACATGATCCTGTTAAGGAGCTGAGCTGACACCCTGGTTATGGACAGGCGGAACGAAGGAAGTGAGGACCCGGAGGAAACGATGGTGATCCTGGTAGATACGGGAGGTGCGCTGCCATAGATGGAGGGGATATACAAAGGCCATGCAGAGCGAAAGAAACGACGTTCTGTTTAGTATACCTAAAAATCCATCTGTTCTCGTACCAGATACTCAGAGATGTCCATTCCACCAGCTCATTTATGAGAGGTATAACGCTAAAAACCTTGATTTTCAAGGAAAAAACACTTGACTTTATAGGGAGGTTTGCAATGAAAAAATTCATACATATAATTCTTGCTATGGTTATTATTTCGGGAATTATAGAATTACCATCTGTTGTTTATGCTGACGATAATGTTCCAAGCCGTGTGGTAAATTTGGTATACGATGATTCAGGGAGCATGATAGAAAATAACAATGGAAAGAAAGTAGATACATGGTGTCAGGCTAAGTATGCAATGGAAGTACTGTCGGCAATGCTCAGCGAGAATGACACAATGAATGTTTATGTTATGAGTGATTTTGAATCAGGAACATCGGGAGGACCAAGAATAGTTTTAAAGGGAGATAATGATATCAAATCCAATGTAAAAAAGATACATAACATGGTAACTACTGCGGGAAATACTCCATTCAACTCAGTTAGAAAGGCGGAATCTGATTTGAAGTCTGTGAAAGCAGATGAAAAATGGCTGGTGGTGTTAACTGATGGGGAATTTGAAGATGGGGCTATAAAGCAGGGAAAGATAGATGAATTCTTTTCAGGTAAACCGGATGATATAAAAATCCTGTATCTTGGCATGGGGGCAGATGCCGGGAAAATAACTGCAAATGAAAATAAAAACATATATTATTATAAGGCAAAAAATAATAATGAGATCCTTGATAAGATAACTGATATAGGACAAAGGGTATTCAACAGAGATCGCCTGGATGTGGAATCTAAGACTAAAAC
>CAVEWO010000420.1:0-2082 GCA_963619345.1 Bacteroidaceae bacterium | reverse complement strand
GTCAAAACTTTGATGTATTTCCGGCTTTGCCATCATCTGCATAGTCGAAAACATACAATCTGCCTCCATATCCTTTTGATTTCCTGACAACAGTCCATATGACTTTGAATCACCAAAAATTCTTTTATAACTGTTTAAAGCCTGTTTTGCAATCTGCTCTCTATGGACTACGAACAGCATTCTTTCGGGATTTAATTCCCGTACTGCAAAAGCTGACGCTATCGTCTTTCCTGTCCCGGTACTACTAGTCAGCAATGCTTTTTTTACATTCTTACTATATAACTGAATAATGTTTTTAACAAAAGCAATCTGCATTTTATTCGGCTTTAATTTGTACCTTTCCAGTTCGATAACCGGATCCTGTGCAGCTGCCTTTCGCTGCTGACGAATCATCTTTTCCTTAAGATAATTTAGTTTATATTCTTCAATGAAGTCATCATACTCCTGGGCTGCACGAGCATTCCAAAGATCATTGAACTCATTTAAAATATCCTGCGCAATTTCACCATTTTCTGCAGATACTATCTTCGTATTCCATTCGCGATTTCTAGTTACAGCACTTAAGGTCATATTTGAACTTCCGATTATTATTCGATACATTTCTTCCTTGCGAAAAATATATCCTTTTGTATGAAATCCTCCCGTCTCGTTATCCGTTCTGAACATCTTAAGCTTAATGTTCTTTAAAGATGCAAGCATCTCCAATGCTTCAGGTTCACTGAACGACAAATAGTCAGTAGTCAGTATTTCACCAGGCACACACTTTTCTTCAAGCTCTTTCAAAACCTGCAGCAATGGAGTTATACCGCTTTTTGTTATAAAAGCAACACTTATTTTAAATTGGTCGCAAGAGGTCAGTTCCTGCTCAATCGATACAAGAACCTTTCTTCCCATTGCAGGGTTATTTGAAAGGAACTCCGGGCGATAAGCCAAGTTTGACCTGTATGATACATCTATTGCTGCTGTCCGGAATCCATCCAATAATTCGCGATTCAAATCAATTTGTTTTGTCATCTCGCACTCCCCAGTTTCTTGATATATACCATGACGCATTGCATTAATATGCTGGTTCAGTTTATATGTATAGGCATTGGGTATAGAAAAAGCCTGGATTTTTTTAACCAGGCTTTTTTCTACAATCCGAAAAGATCACTGTTCCTTTCCCTGCTCGATTGCCTGAACTTCTTTCTGCGAAGCCTTTTTCAAATCATAGGTGTCGAAACGCGCTTCCGTAGGAAGCTGTAACTCAATACGCGCCACCTTATCCATTCTGACACGGCCTTCCCTTATCCGGACATCAAATACATGTCCGCCTCTGCTGCGATCTTCTGACAGAAAATGCAGATGCCACCCCGGCAGATTGATACCATCCATATAATCAGGAAAATAGAGACCAATCAGCGACCCCTTTATATTTTCAAAGCGGAATGAATACTGCGTCGAATCAAGCAGCTCCTTCAGAGAGACATGCTGTGATTTCCTTGACGGGAGCTCCGAGCGCGCGTCTACACGATCGAAGACGCCGTCTATCCGGACTACATGCATGCTGTTGAGACCAAAATGTTCGTCTATCTTGTTATTCAGCTGCATGATGAGCTTATCCATGCATTCAATCTCGCCACACTCCCAGTCTCTCACGCCTTTCAGCCGACTCACCACTGCAAACGGCACTCCGGAGTCACTGTCCGTCTCCTGCACAGTACCGTCATAAAGAGCACGGTAACAGTGTCCATCCATAACGATCATTTCTCCGTTCAGATCCTCAAATGTGCCAAGCCCTGTATCTCCATGCTTCAGCAGTTCTTCCACCGACACCACCGTACGGATATATCCCAGCGTCAGCGCCTGCAAAGTAGAAACCTGATACATACAGCTGTCCTGATCTGCAGTATACCGCAGTACTTTTTCACTCTCTGTCATCTTCTATCTTGACCTCCGATAAATTCTTCTGATTTTCATACATGACTTTTCTGTTAATAAATTCTGTACTTTTCGCAAAATCACCGATCGTATTTTACCTCTGTTCTGTATTATATCACTGTAAGAACGTACGTTCAATCGTTTTATTTGCATACGCCGCTC
>CAVEWO010000419.1:0-2101 GCA_963619345.1 Bacteroidaceae bacterium | reverse complement strand
TCCCGTTTTCGACACTTGAAGAGCGCAACAACGGCGAGACTCATTGAAATCAGATGTGTCCCGCCGTTTTAGTGTGTATCAAAATGTTGTATGGAATTATTCTCCTGAAATTTTTTTAATTTTTTTGTTTAGTTCTTTTGGTAGATAATTTTTCCGGTCAAGATCCAGAGGTATAATGCTGTTAATGGCATTTAACGTCTGGGAACCAGTATAAGTCGCCATATAGTACATATCCTGCACATTTGCAACGTTCATGTTCTTTAGAGTCTCAATAATATTACGTGTTGTGAAGTGTCCGCCGTTATCATTGAGCTTTTTTTCAAGCAGCCGATAAATCAGAAGTGCTGTATAGCAAATCATAAAGTGTGCAGTAATGCGTTCTTTGTTATGGTGGTATACAGGTCTGCCTGAAAAATTTGTTTTCATAACCCGAAAGCAATCTTCAATCCGATGACGCTTGGCATTGATATCCACGATGGTCTTAGCATCATCATTAAGATTGGTGGCAATCGCATAAAATCCGTCATACTTTTCTTCATCTTCGATAAGTTTGCTGTTGATTTCATATCGATCGGCAGCTTTTTCACCTGAAGCACCCTTGGAGGTACGTTTGATAAACCGTGTCACGTCATGAGGACCTTTCTTGTATGTTTCCGGATCAATGTTCTTTAAAAGTGTTTTAGCTCGTTCTATCTGGCGATTGCGGATGTATCGTTGATATTCCATTGCCTTTCTGGAAAATGTGATAATCAGTTTCTGCTTTAGAACACCTTTTGCTTTAACTTGTCTGGTTTTACCGTTCTTGTATTGTTTTTCTTCATACAAATCAAGATCTATCACGTTATCCGCATTGATGATCTTGTAGGCCTTATCTTCGTAAAGACTGAGATTTTCTGGAGCTTTACGGTCGAAGGAACGCATCTTTTCCAGTGAAACCGATCTGTCTGAAGACAGCAGTCTGTAATCACAATCATTAAATACAGCCTCCTGCAGCTTGCCGGATAATTTTTTGATCGACTGAGCAACGACAAAAGATCTTCCACCCATGGAATTGAATTTTCGAATATTGTATGATCCGAGTCCGGAATCCGCACAATATATGAATGGCTTACCCTTAAACATTGTTGAAAGCTTGCATTCCAGTGGAATTGCCGTTGTCTGCTCATTATCTGAACCGGAAGTGATGCACATGGAAAGTGGAATGCCGTCCGAATCCATGAATAATCCCATTTCAACCAGTGGATTGGGACGATGCTCCTTGCTTAATCCATACTTGCGGAAGCCTTTTACAATTTCACCGGTAACTTCATCAACATAGTCTTCATCTGGCGACTCGATTTCGCAGTAAAAATTTGTGCAGTCATAGTAGCATACAGAAGTATTGCGGCTTACGATTTTTTTACTGTGTTCGAATAAATGAGCTATATATTCATCATAACGTTCCTCCATAATATCCATCGTCCGCAGTATATGCTGATACTCAAAATCTGGCTGTTCGTAGTATCGGTTGAGATGACGATGTGTGTCGAGCTTAGAGCCAGGGTATAAAATTCGTGCGAATGTGAGGAACCGATTTACAAGGTCAGGATCGAATCCAAGCTTTCGGTCTGCAGCAGCAGACTTGAAGAAAGAATGTATCCGCAGGTCATGGTAAAGTTGCTGCAGATAAAAATATCCGATGTTGCACAGGGTAGAGGCCGAAGCGGTATCATCCGTTGCTTTGACTTTTTCATCGAAGTTGATGGTCATTTTCATGGTTACCTTCTTGTTTTTCCACTCCTCATTGTATTTCGCAACCTGCTCCCTGGCGTAAGCCAGAGGATCGTCTGTGATTGCGAGAAGCTCCGAATGCCTGCCGATGCGGGCTACATTTCTCGTAGAAGTTTTCTTGCCGTTACGGAATCCCTGCTGAATAAAATATGTTGGATCTTTTGATTTTCTGTCGTAGAAAAGTTTCATAATTTATAGTATAACACAAAGTTGAATAGAATACAACGCCATACAACAATAAAAATCAAAAAATTTGACAAAAAAACACCGCAGAATATTGAAATCATGCGGCTCAGAAATATTTACCATTTATTTAACTGTCGAAAACCCG
>CAVEWO010000418.1:0-2129 GCA_963619345.1 Bacteroidaceae bacterium | reverse complement strand
AGGGGCTGTCGCACTAAAAAGTGAGGCAGCCCCTTAACTTGCCCGCCTACCGGCGGGCTGTTTTGATGCAAGAGTCCTTAAAGCATTGGAAAGACTTGGTTTTATCAAAAACAAAAAGCTCCGCACCTATTGGTAAGCGGAGATAAATGGTAAAATGTATGTATGCAAACCCAAAACATTTTACGACAAAATTATACGTTGTTTTCGAGGCCGTATCAACTAAAACTTCCGCTCGAGATCGGATATATTATTCCGAATAACGACTGTGTGAGGCTCCTGGGTCAATTTGTGGAGGAACTGGATCTTAGTGATCTGTATTCGACCTATTCCAAGGTAAAGGAAAATCAAGTGAGCCCGCGTCAGATGCTGAAGATAATGCTGTACGCCTACCATGAACACAACTACTCATCAAGAGGCATCGAGAAAGCCTGCAGGAGAGACATCAATTACATGTATCTGTTGGAAGGCAGATCTGTGCCTGATCATGCAACCATAGCTAGATTCAGATCTCTTCATTTCGCACAGGTTGCAGACAAATATCTTGCGATGGCGGTCAATTACCTGATGGATCTAGGCGAGATCAGTGGCAAGGAGATTTTCATCGATGGAACCAAGATCGAAGCCAATGCCAACAAGTACACCTTCGTCTGGAAAAAATCAGTGACAAAGAATCAAGCGAAGCTCCTGGATAAAACCTCTTTGCTGGTTCAGGAATGTGTTGAGAGTTATGGACTCAGAGAGATATGGCATGGACAAGTCAAAGAGAAGCATCTCGGCAAGATACTGAAAAAGCTATACAAGATCAAGGACAAAGAAGGCGTCGAATTCGTGTATGGCAGCGGGTGCCGCAAGACTCAGCTGCAGAAGCATATAGAACTTTTGGAGGAATATACTGCGAGGCTCAAAGAGTATTCCAGAAAGATCGAAGTTCTGGGAGATCGTAACAGTTATTCAAAGACCGATCCCGACGCTACCTTCATGCGCATGAAAGAAGATGCGATGCGCAACGGACAGTTGAAGCCAGCATACAATCTTCAACTTGGGGTAGATTCCGGATATATCTCATGGCTCACTTTATCACCAAGGCCTACAGACACCAGTACGCTGATCCCATTCCTGTCCGGTATGGAAGTGGCGCTTCACCATAGATATCCTGTTGTCGTAGCTGATGCCGGGTATGAGAGCGAAGAGAACTACAGCTTTCTCGAGAACCGAGGGATCTCAGCAATGATCAAGCCTGCGAATTATGAGATATCCAAGACAAGAAAGTACAAAACAGACATCAGCCGCAGGGAGAATATGTCATACAATCCTGATGGAGACTATTATACGTGTAAGAACGGGTGCAGGCTTTACGCACATGGCATACGCCACCAAAAAACTGCAAGCGGATATATTCGTAAACAAACTATTTATCGGTGTTATGAATGCGCAGAATGTCCGCACAGAGCCGAATGCTTGAAAGGCAGAAATTGGAAGATCCCGGAAAAAGAGCGATTCAAAAGACTTACAATTTCGAGAAAATTCGAAAGGCAGCGTAAGGAATGCCTTGAACGAATTACAAGCGAAAAAGGCATCCAGCTCAGAGTCAATCGAAGCATTCAGGCTGAAGGTGCGTTTGCACTATGGAAAGAGGATGGAGCCTTCCGGCAGTTTCTCTGCCGCGGTCAGGCGAATGTATATGCCGAAAGCGTGCTTATGGCGATCGCTCAGAACATCGATAATCTTCATCGCCGTATACAGAACGGGAAACTTGGTCAGCACCTCTATGAAGCCTAATTTGTCTTCATTCAGAAATCAAATACTGGTTTAGTGTGCTTTAAATCACAAAACGCAGACTGCCGTCGTCTGGGTCGAAGTCCCAGTCGGCGATTATCTGCGTTTTTTCAAGTTAAGGGGCTGTCACATTTATTCTAATGCGACAGCCCCTTTTCTGTGCTTTCGGATACTTCGCCTTCGGATGCCTCAGACGCTTTGTCCTGCGAATCGTATTAGAGTAGAATGGTAATAGCCCATTGGATGAAAATAACATATTTGCAGGAGGCCCTCATGTCACTTCGAACCGTTGAAATTACGAATCCCGCCGAAATTCACATTCAAAACGGACAGCTAACGATCCAACAAGATGC
>CAVEWO010000417.1:0-2189 GCA_963619345.1 Bacteroidaceae bacterium | reverse complement strand
GTCTCGTGTGCTCTTATCACCGCCCGTACCATCATATCTATCCCTTTGCGGCTGATCAGACGTGATGCGGTCATGATCGAGTATGGTCTACGCGGGTTCTTCGGCCGCTCAATTTTATCAATACCTGATGCCGGAATCACATACACATCCGGGCAGCGGAGCTCATACTCTTTCATTCGCTCCTGAAGGTCAGTCTTCTGCTCTTCCGTTGAAACGATAAATGCCCTGATATGGTCTGAAAACATGAAATAGTAGTAATATTCTTTGTTCCAGTAAACTGCATCCGGATCCTCGCCCGGCAGGTAGAAGTGTCCCGAGTGCAGAAAAATATAGATCGGTGCTTCCGGTTTCATCTGAAACAGTGGCTGTATAAATGCCAGTCGCATCGGACGGTCAAGGAAAATAATATCATCCTTTGTGATATTCAGTTTTTCAAGGAAAAGTTTCAGGAATTCTGTCTTGCTAAGTACCTTACCATCCGGAAAAATATACTTTTCATAATCTCTTGCGTCTGAAGATAATCCGAGACGCATATTTTTATCGATATCTATATCTTCGCCCGGGAGCAGTTCGAAGCAGGTACGTCCTTCCTGATCATAAAACGTAGTCCGGCTGATTCTGGCATAAGCACTTCCATCAGCATTATGAGCTGTTACATAATGACTTGTCCAAAGAAGACGGTCTGTATATATTTCCTGTGCAATCAGCTTTTCGTACTCATAGTGATTGACAGCATAAAAAGTTTCTCCGTCATCACGCAGAAAAATCGTTATCTCACGTTTGTTATTCACACGGAGTTCTATGCTCTTCTCATCGCGTATCACGGATACACCTTTCATCCGTTTCGTGTATTCGCTGATCCAGTCACTTGCCAGAAGTCTGCCAGAGAGATCCGATTTACCTGTCAGAAAAGCATGTACAGAAAGCATCTGGTCATCTCTCATCCCAAGCTTTTCATAGCGTTCGATATATGTCTGGTGAGGCACATCTGTAAAAATATATTTTACTTCCTCTCCCGCCTTCACAAAGAATGGATCTCGTCTGGCCTGAGCCACATCCACACCCGAAAGTTCATACCAGCTTAAAATACTAAAATCATATATCATAGAATTACTTTCCTCTCATCATCTGACGCACTGTTTCCTTCTGCATTTCATTCTGTCTCACTGCCAGAAGCTTAATCCTGTTAAGATCGGCTGTAAGCTCCTGTACTCTGGAAATCAGGGTCTCTGTCTCTTCCGGTGCAAATATATTTTCCTCAAGGAAATAATGTGAGCTGTGTATGCTGTTCCTGAATCCCATCATCACAAGGCCATGCAAAGCCGCTTTTTCTATGGAATTCGGATACGCATACGCACGGTTAATATCAAGATAAATCGCACACATCTCAAGTAATTCTTCCAATTTGTCATATCCTATAGTTGAATAGAGATATATGTTATCTTTTTCTTTTTCCAGTTCATATATACGTGGCGAAAATGCTGTTGTGGCAGCGATATGGAATCTGCACTGTGGCAGTGCATCGACGATCTGCTCAAGTGCTTCCAGCTGATCGGAAGTTGTGAGGATAAGGATATCTTTACTTTCTTTCTTATTTTCAATATGTCTGGCAGTCTCTTTTGATACGTAACAGAATGAATCGGAATCTTCCTTTACCTCTTCAAGGAATGACCAGTCGATGATATTTGACTGAAGGTCGCCCAGCATTTTCTTCTGCCTGTCTGATGTTATGATCACCTGTGTATCAGTCAGACAAAGCTCATCCAGATATTCACGGATCCAGTCTTCTTCTGTGTGATAATAGCGCATAAGTTTCTTCTTTGTCAGCGCACCAAAGATATTGTTACTGTTATTCAGGCAAAGCAGCTCTCTGCGGTCTGATGTATAATATGAAGTCTCAAGAAGATTTCCCTCGCTGCTGATATGCTCGCTCTTGTAAACTACTCCATATCTGTCATAATAATCCCTGCGGACTACCTTACCCTGATCAAGCCACTCCACATACTCAACCATTCGTTTTTCTTTGGGATTACGCACATAGATTTCGCCCTTCTTTACACCCATATCAAAGATCGCACCTCTCTCGAGGTACGGTGTGACCATCCAGTACTCCGGCACCGGGATAAAGGCATAATAGAGATCTTTTATCTTACGGTTCGGCTCCCACTCACCGATATACGCATCGTAGA
>CAVEWO010000416.1:0-2233 GCA_963619345.1 Bacteroidaceae bacterium | reverse complement strand
TATCTGTGGTTATCTTACTGTGCATTTCTGTTCCTCAGATTAGATATTCTTCTCAGTAATATCATAAGCCTGAATTATTCATCCCGATAGGGACGATGCGGCTGAAAGCCGCGTAACTACTGTGTTTTTCGCGATTATCGCTTTCACCCGGTAGGTGAACAAAAAGAGCTCAACTTTCTGGTAAAATGTGAGTGTCGAGATCACAAACAACCAAAAAGGAGCTCTCTGTGAACATCTTAACCACCACACCTCTTGAAAGCAACAAGCGTGTCAAAATAAATTTTGCCGGCGGCGACCTCTCCTCTGATGCAGGACTGCTTCTGATCAAGGAATTCGCTGCTAAAATTGGCCTGTTTCGATCAGTAAGGAACACTTTTAAAACGAATGACACGGCCATTTATCGCCAGCACGAGGACCACGAGAACCTTATGCAGATGGTTTTCCAGATCATTGCTGGATATTTTGAAGATGACTGTGCGGACGAACTTACAAATGAGCCCGTCTTTACTGAAATTCTTCGAAAGGATCGCCTGGCATCCCAGCCTACGATTTCAAGATTCTGGAACCGTATGGATGAAACTACTCTGGATCAGTTGGAAAAGATCAGTTCACGTATGCGCGATACCATCTACTCCATACAGCACCCGGAGCACATGCTGTTTGACCTGGATTCCACACTCCTTAACACTTACGGGCATCAGGAGGGCGAAGGCTTTAATTACCACTACCAGGCACATGGTTACCATCCGCTGCTTTGCTTTGACGGCATAACCGGAGACCTTTTAAAGGCTGTGCTTCGCGATGGAACCCAGTACTGCAGCAAAGGATCCGGAGATTTCATGATTCCATTGATGCAGGAATTCCGCCAAAAGCATCCGTCTCTTCCTCTGTATTTAAGGGGAGACAGCGGTTTTGCGGCACCTGAACTGTACGAGGCCTGTGAAGACAACGACTGTAAATACGCCATTCGGTTAAAGGAAAACCGCACGCTTCGGGAGCTATGCTCTGATGAAGATGACGCTCTGTATAAAGCTACAACGGATAATGCTGTCGATTACGCCGTCACCTTCGGAGAATTCGAATATCAGGCAGGCTGCTGGAAAAAACAAGGCGAGTTGTCTTTAAAATCGAAAAGCCTGCAAACCAGGTCATTCACATGTATACATTTGTCGTTACCACAATGGAAATGGAGCCTCATCAGGTTATCCAGTTCTGTTGCGGCCGCGGCAAAATGGAAAACTTCATCAAGGAAGCCAAGAGTGGATTTGATTTCAACTCTGTCAGCAGTCACGGAAAACTTGTGAATGCCAACCGGCTTCAAGTGCATGCTCTGGCATACAACCTGTTCAATTGGTTTCGCCGGATTGTATTGTCCGCTAATCTCAGAACACAGCGGATTGATACTGTCCGTCTGAAACAGCTGAAGATCGCCGCAAGGATCGTTCATTCAGCAGGATATATAACATTCAAGCTCTGCAGCAGCTGTCCTTATAAGGACGAATTTTTCGAGACCCTCGCCAACATAAGAATGCTGAATTCTGTTGCATTGCTGGAATAGCAACTGTTAACGGCGGCCTTGCCGCCACACGTGGACCATGACTACTAAATCAGCCAAATGATCATTAACGGGATAACTGCGCCCTTTTTCAGGGATAGATTATCTTCAGATGGTCAAATGCTGAAATCCGAGTAAGCTTCCGGTTGGTTGTTAAGTCGAAAATGTCATGGTGAATAATTCAGATTAAGATTACTTATGGCGGTACAGGCGGAAAGAGTCTATCTCTGACAGAAATCAACGACCAGATTAATGAACTTCTGAAGGCAGCAGTACAGAGCGAAGGTGTCATCAGTCTTTTTGACAGTAGTAAGTCCGGTGGAGAAAACTCCAGCTTGTTTGATCCAGCGGTCCTGGATGAAATATCCAGAATGAAGGAAAAGAACATTGCTGTCGAGATCTTGAAGAAGCTGATGGCGGAACAGGTTTCTCTCTACAAGAGAACGAACGTGGTACAGTCACAGAAATTTTCAGAGAAGATCGCACAGTTGATGAATTCCTATTACAACGGTCTCATTACCAATGAAGAGGTAATCAAGGAACTGCTGAAGACTGCAGAGGAGATCGCTAACCTTTATAAGAATGGTCAGAAGCTGGGCCTTTCGCAGGAAGAGCTGGCATTCTACGATGCCTTGACGAAACTAGAACATATCAAAGATTTTTACAAAAATGATGAGC
>CAVEWO010000415.1:0-2593 GCA_963619345.1 Bacteroidaceae bacterium | reverse complement strand
CAATGAACCAATTCCTTCAAGCCGATAATATCCAGATTGCTGCGAAGGCGATAAATTGCGTTATTTACTACGCTTGTTGGGTTGTCTGATTCTTTGTCCTGAGAAATGATGTCGTATATCTCGTTAGATGAGAAGCTTTTTCCCGGATGAAGTAAAAGCATTGTCAACAAGGCCTGTCCCTGCTGAGTGAATTGATCTTGATAAAGCGTGCTGCCATGTGCGGAAATCTCAAACTGTCCGAGCAAATGTACATAGGCTGAGTTCTCAGGGTATTGAGACACCTGCATCAAAGCTGCTTTCTCACGAGTCAGTTTCAGCTCGTTTAGCTCCAGCACTACCGCATATGAAAGAACCCGCAGAGGCAAGGCATCTTTCACATGCTGTTTAGGATTATCGACTCCGACAAATCCTTGACTGAGGCGTTTGCTGAAAGGTACGACAATGATGGAATGAACACCGGAGTCATTGAAATACTTATACTCATTAGGCCGCTCCTTGAGAATTTCTTTCATATCCGTGATAACGATATTCTCAAAGCGACGAAAAACGCCAAGCCAGTGCGTATATACATCCGGCGGCATATCTTTAAGCGTGTCCTGTTGGGATTCAATACCAATAGCGCAGCGCTCATAGGTATTGATGCCGGTGACAAGCTCCGTATCACCTTCAATCACATATGCACGGTCTGAATCGTAAAATGTGATTGCATTGTCCAAGAGCATCTCAATACGCCTGTTGATATCGCTCACACCTGTTAATACATTTACAGATTCAATCAAAAGTTGTCGTAATTCCGGGTCATTCGCTTCCAAAAGCGCACTTTCATTGCTTTTGCTCATAACTCAGCCTCCCTTCGCCGAAACAAAAACAAGGAACACCCGATCTCTTTGGAAGACCGTATATTCCTTGCCTTTGTTTACCATACAGAGGAATCTGTACGGCCATCCTTATTTTGTTTTCCTATTCACGCTTATCCGGAAGCGCAGCAGATATCATCTGAAATACTGCCTTCTTCATCTCCGGAGTGAGATTCCTCCAGTCGCTGATGAGCTTTCTCTCTTCCAGAGTGAACTCTTTGTCCTGCAAATCCGCATCAAAGAACTCTGCCATCGTAATTCCAAATGCCTTACAGCAGCTTTCTATTGTCGGAATTGTCGGTGTATTTCCACGTTTAATCAAGCTTGAAATCGTGGATTGTGACAAATCCGCTTCCTTGGCGAGCTGGTATTGTGACCACCCGCGCTGGGCAAGAAGCTCCTGTATACGGGCTATCAAATCCATCTGATCACCACCTCGCTACACTATAATTTTATACTTGAGCTACGCCTATGCGTTATAGCGAATGGGCTGCATATGCTTATAACGCTATTGCGTAGTATCGGTAATAAAGTGCGGCAATATTCATTTTCCATATCAGCTGTGACGATCAGAAGAAATGTCTAAAAAATAAAAATCGCGCAGCCACCAAACCGATGACTGCGTGGTATATAAGGGCAAATTCTAAGTGTTTGAGCCAATTATAAATTATGATACGGGTTCACATGTCAAATGGTGCTGATTCTTCTGATCATACATCGCCTGATCAGCCTCTTGCATCAGTTCTTCTACCGTAAGGTTATGCTCTCCTTGCGGCAAACAGACAATTCCATAGCTAAAATCCCGTTCGTACTCCCCAGAATGATTCTCCGTGAATTTTCGCTGAATCACTGACAACTTATGACGAGCTACATCTTCTCCGCAATTGTGCAGAATAATACAGAATTCATCGCCGCCAATTCGTACAAATACATCCTCATCGCGAATATTCTCCTTAACGAGCTTTACAAAATCACATATATAACGATCACCTTCCGCATGCCCCAAATGGTCATTTACATATTTCAGATGATCCAAGTCGCAGTAGCACACTGCAAATGCTGTCTCACTCGGCAATAATAATTCAATCACACTCTTGAAAAGATTGCGATTGCCTATGCCTGTCAAGGGATCTATATTTGCTTCATGCTCCCAAATATGCTGCTCCTTCTTGGCTTGAACAATCTGTTGTTTCAGCTTTGCTTCCCGCTCCTTTAGCCGAGCGGTCATCCCGTTAAATGCTGTCGAAAGTTCTCCAAGATAAAACATTTTCTGCGAATAATCACCTTTTGCAATCTGTCCTGCCTGCCAGGTCATGTGATTCAGATTCTCCTGCATCCCCTTTAGGCTGTGACATAGGAAATTATCTCTTGGCGGCGGAGTTGTTGATAGATTCCCCCTGCTCAATGCCTCGGAATATGTCCGAGCTTCCCACACCATATGATTCAGGAATTGAAGTTCCGATCCCAATTTCCTGTATGGTTCATCCAATTTCATAACATCCAAATCCTGCGCCTCAGTATCATACAGAATACTGTGCAGATATTCGGACAGTATGTCACAATTTCTTTCCTTTGCTTCTGTCATAATCCACCTCTGCACAAAAACATACTGTATCCATAATTATAAAAACTTAAATTTTTTCCATTCCGCACGGATAAGCACTTTGAGAAAGCTCCTGTTCCCGTACTACCGTCTGATAAAAGCTGTATCCGCCGGATAAGTTAAAGCCGGTAAA
>CAVEWO010000414.1:0-2616 GCA_963619345.1 Bacteroidaceae bacterium | reverse complement strand
GGCGGAGCCTTGAGGTATTTAGATGAATATTACACCGATATTCTAATCTACTTTTTTATACCGACTTACAGTTTGTAAGCAGCCTTAACTTCTGCGATTGACTCGTCAAGAGCAACTAATACCTTGTCGATAGTTTCATAGCTCTGAGTTGCAGGTGGTTCGATTCTTACTGTCTTAGCATTTACTAATGTACCAGCAGTCATAACCTTTCTTGCGAACAGACCCTTAGTTACTTCGTGTCCGATTTCTGCTTCTGGGAATTCCATGCAGATGAGGAGTCCAGCGCCTCTGATGTCGATCAGAACTGTAGGGTACTTATCCTGTAACTTCTTCAGGCCTTCCATGTAGTAGTCACCCTTAGCCTTCATCTGTCCAGGGATATCGTTTTCGAGCATGTATCTGATAGTTGAGATCATTGCTGCGCAAGCGAGTGGGTTACCGCCGAATGTAGGTGATCCTAAGATCCATGGATTGTCAAACATCTTTCCTGATGTACCAGTACCTACGCCTGACTTTTCATAAGTCCAAGGTCTAGCGATGATACCTGTGATAGGAACTACACCACCTGATGAAGCCTTACCGAATGTCATGATATCAGGTGTAACGCCTTCGTGATCGCATCTCCACATTGTACCAGTTCTTCCGAGACCAGTCTGGATTTCGTCGAAGATCAGGCAGCAGCCATATTCATCAGCGATAGCTCTGAGCTCTTTGAGGTAGCCATCTGGTGGAATGATAACTCCGCCTTCACCCTGGATAGGCTCAACGATGATAGCAGCAACTTTTTCACCAACAGCGATAAGGTTCTTAACTGCAGCTCTTGTAGCGTCAGCATTACCATATTCAACGTGCTGTACCTGCTGTACCATAGGGATGTAGTCTTCTCTGTAAGCAGCCTTACCACCTAATGAGATAGCTCCCATTGATTTTCCGTGGAATGCGTTTACAGTTGAGATGTACCATCTTCCGCCTGTAGCCAGTCTAGCAAGCTTCAGAGCCATTTCGATAGCTTCTGCACCACCGTTTGTTAAGAATGAGTACTGCATGTCTCCCGGTGTGATCAGTGCTAATAATTTGCAGAGGTAACCTCTTAACGGGTCAACCAGTTCCTGTGAATGTAAGCAGTATCTGTCTAACTGAGCTCTTACAGTCTTCTTGATTTCAGGATTGTTGTGTCCGCAAGCATAGATACCGAATCCGCCTAAGCAGTCGATGAATTCGTTTCCATATACGTCTACGAATAATGAACCGTCTTCACCGCCGTCTCCCCATTCTACGAATGCGGAGTCAGTTGATACTGATTTTCTGTATTCTAACCAACCCGGGTTGTAGTTCTCGTTGAAGTTTGCAATTGAGTCGCTGATAACAGCAGCTTTCTGCTCTTCTGTGAGTTCATCAGCTTCGATCATGCCAACAACTCTTTTAGCTTCTTCTAAAGCTAATTTCATGTTTCTTTCAGTCATAATTATCCTCCCTTTTTACTTAGGTTTTGTTTTTTTCTTTCACCGCTCTATTCATTAGCGGCAATCGATGTAACTTCTGTGATATTATATATTCAATATCCATGCCAACTAATTCAGAATTTTAATTATTTTGTTTTAATAAGAATTGAATTTTCTGAAAAAAACGCTTCATCCTTGTAGTTTCAAGCCTTTTGTTTTTCATGTTTTTATATGTTTTTTTATTCTCACAAAGTTTTTACACCGTGTATACTGTATTTTTCAGCGACTTTGTGTATCATTTATGAGACGTGTTCTTATTTTTAATACACTTTTTTGACTTAATACCGACTCTTCTAATTTGTCAAAAAACTTCTCTATTTTTTGTTTGCGGTTTGCCATGCATTTTTTTCTGCGCCGGAAAAAAGCGCAGTCACACCCTGCAAAACCTCAAATATACCGCGATATCAGCGCATTCATCTGTATCTCCCACTGATATGGGTCTTTCACTTCATCGACCATGCGGCCTATCCGTTCCAGTTCCCGGGATTTCAGCCTCGACATATCAGCAGGTCTGCTCACTCGCACCAACCTGCGCGCAGCCTGATACATGCGCCTTTCACGTTCCGGCATAGCAAAATATTCATCTATCAGCGACAGCATTTCGTTTTTCTCATTTTTGAGACTGCCTTCCACGTCCTGCAGCAGGTTGATCATATGGTCGCTGACAAGCCTGGTATCCACGCCTTCAGCTTTCTCGATGACAGTCCGCAGCTCGACGAGCTTCTCATCATCACTGCAAAGCGTGAACTCACCCCTGCGGAAATCATCATACAGTTCCGTTCCCGGCTTGACCGCCGCAGTCCTGATCCTCAGAAAATCAGGATTCACCTCATTTATGACGTATGCCGTCTCCCCGGCATTTTCCCTCGTGAGCTCTTTTCCGCCTGCACCCGGCATGAAATACACAGAAAGCTCGATACCCCCGGCCTTTACATTCCTTCCTGCCGTTATTTCCTGCTGCTGCGTCACGCCTTTATTGATCTTCTTCAGCACAGCGTCCGAGCCTGTTTCAAATCCGGAATGTATCCTGTCCAGCCCCGCTTTTTTCAGTTCTGCAAATTCCTCCGCACTTACTTTTGAAAGGTTTTCCGCTCGCCCGTAGGACGTTATACGC
>CAVEWO010000413.1:0-2668 GCA_963619345.1 Bacteroidaceae bacterium | reverse complement strand
GGGTACGGGTAGTTCCCTCCATAATAACCTTATCTGCAAGGATGTTGAAACGTTGTCCGCCGGTAATCTTTCCGACCGTAACGACCAGTGGATTCAGCGGATCGTTCATGCGAGAGACGATGGCCTGAATTTCTGTGATGATGTGTGCGGCAGTTAAGATTGCATCCACACCCTGATGTGGGGTGGAGCCGTGAGCAGATTTTCCTTCTACTTCGATGCGGAAATTGTCACAGCTTGCCATACGTGGACCAGCTTCAAAATTCATATAAGGCGCATCCAGATCACCCCAGATATGTGTCCCGTAAATGGCATCTACATCGTCGAGAAAACCATGTTTTACATAATACTCTGCACCGTGGCAGGATTCCTCGGCAGCCTGGAAAATAATCTTTACATTGCCTTTTAAATTCTCTTTTTGTGCCATCAGGAGGCGGATTCCGCCAAGGAGCATGGCGATGTGACAGTCGTGTCCACAGGCATGCATGACACCTGGATTCTGGCTACAGAAAGGCAGTCCTGTATGTTCTTCGACCGGCAGGGCATCGATGTCTGCACGGAGTGCAACGGTCTTACTTTCAGGTGTGGCTTTACCACCTTCAATCATCGCCCAGAGTCCATTGTAATCCGGATAGAAATGCGGCGTAAGTCCTATTTCTTCCAGGCGTTTTCCAATCTCCTGAGTTGTATTTGTTTCCTCAAAAGAAAGCTCCGGATGCGCGTGAAAATAGCGACGCTGTTCGATGATCCAGGCTTCATTCTGTTCGGCTGTATCTTTAAAATTCATGTGAATGTCCTTTCCTGTGTAACGATAAAAACTCGTATTTGCAATAGCTTCTTTATGATGCTATGATAAATAATTATAAATCAAACAATAGAAAACGCAATAAGGAGATAAATGAAAATGGAATTCTGGGATATTTATGATAAAGATAAGAAACCGACAGGACGTACGATGAAGCGTAATGACTGGTGCCTGAAGGATGGTGAATATCACCTTACAGTACTTGGTGTAGTTGCACGACCGGACGGAACATTTCTGATCACAAAACGTGTTATGACAAAAGCCTGGGCACCGGGATGCTGGGAAGTTTCCGGTGGCGCTGCACAGGCTGGGGAAGAGTCTTATGAAGCGGTTCTCCGAGAGGTAAAAGAAGAGACCGGATTGGATGCAAGAAATGCAGAAGGCGGCTATCTTTTCACTTATAAACGTGAAAATCCGGGTGAAGGTGATAACTATTTTGTAGATGTATACCGCTTTGTTATGGATATTGATGATAAGGATCTGAAGCTCCAGACAGAAGAAACAGATGGCTATATGTTTGCAACGCTGGAGCAGATCAAAGCTTTTGCAGCAGAAGATAAATTCCTTCATTATGAGAGTATTAAGAAGGCGTTTGAATTTTCAAAATAAAAGAGTTCCTGTGATAGTCAAGCAGTCCGTCCTGTTTCATCTTGCCGAGTTCTTTTGACAGGGCACTGCGGTCCAGACTGAGATAGTCGGCAAGCTGCTGGCGATTCAGAGGAATATCAATATAACGGCTGCCCTGCAGTTCCGACTGATAAGAGAGGTAGGAAAGCAGGCGGTCACGGATCTTTTTTGACGACGTGTGCAGGATACGGCGGGAGAGCAGCAGGTTTTTTCGAGCGCTGATCATCGTCATGTTACGAATCAATACAGTGTATTCGCTTTTACCGGAAGAGATAAGCTGAAACAGTTTTGGAACATTCAGAAAAAGAATCTCAGAGTCTTCCATGGCGATGACATCTACCATCATCGGTTCCTTAGGAACACAGGCATATGCCTCAGCAAAAACTTCTCCGGGCCGTACAAGACTGAGGATATTTTTATTTCCCCACAGGTCGTTATTTTCAATCTGAACGATACCATGAAGAACGATTCCGACATCAGAAACAGGAGTTCCGGCGTGACAGACCGGTGCTCCTTTTTTGTATGTTTTTGTGAAAAACTGCATGCCGGAAAGAAGCTTTTCTGTTTCCGCAGGGGAGCAGTCGTGAAAAAGTGCTGTCTTAGAAATCAGTTCGTAATTCATAAAAACCTCGCTGTTTGTGGTTATAACCACATATTTTTTCTTTTTATTTTAGTATTCTGTGAATGTAAGGTCAAGGCATTAAAAGAAATGTATAAACAGAAAACGATAAAAATAAATCACAAAAACAGGAGGATTTTTTATGATCAGAAGAATAATTCAGATAGATGAAGAAAAATGCAATGGTTGCGGTGCGTGTACAGCGGCCTGCCATGAAAGTGCAATCGGAATGGTGGATGGTAAGGCAAAGCTTCTGAGAGATGATTACTGTGATGGATTGGGAGACTGTCTGCCATCGTGTCCAACCGGTGCGATCGCATTTGTAGAAAGAGAAGCGGCAGCATATGATGAGGCGGCAGTGCTTGCGAACCAGAAAAAAGCAATGCAGGAAAAAGTGAATCAGAAGCTTTCACAGGGACATGCAGCTCATCATATATCCGGTGGATGTCCGGGAAGTCGTATGCGTCAGATGAAACGTGAAACAAATGAAACGACAACTACAGCATCTGTAAAATCGCAGTCTCAGCTTCAGCAGTGGCCGGTACAGATCAAGCTTGTGCCAACGAATGCACCATATTTTGATGGGGCGAAACTTCTGATCGCGGCAGACTGCACAGCGT
>CAVEWO010000412.1:0-2753 GCA_963619345.1 Bacteroidaceae bacterium | reverse complement strand
TTTTTAAAGATCATGGAAATGAAAAGACAGAAGCTAAGCGAGGCCAAAGGGCGGAAGTTGCAGATGATTTTTTAATGATTCGAGATGTGATAGAGTCTCCAGATGTAATAGAGCGAGGTGGTGAATATTCAGGCCGACCAGTTATAAGATTTAAAAAAGAAATAGATGGACGAATGACCGTGGTAACGTATGACTCTAAAAAACACAGTGATTTGAGAGTACAAACCATATATTCGGGTAATAAAAAAAGCCTTGCCACTGCGACATCTGAGCAAGCCGATGTCAATACGCCCGAAGCGACAAGTGGTACAGCTTTCAATAATAGTATATCCCAAATCAGCAAAAAAGACAACGGAAAATCATATTCTTTTAAAGGAATCGATGATGAAAATGTAAAATATTCTATACGAGAGGATGATCCACCAAAGAAAACAGTCAAGGGATACAAGGTTTTTGTTGTAAAAAACGGAAAGCTGTATCCGCCGATGGTAGCGAATCCAGGCGGAGCAGATACGCCGGTAGGGGTGTGGCTCGATGCGGACGAAGGCGTGCGCGCCGGAGAGAGTAAAACTGGCAGACCGCAGGTCAAAGCTGGCGGTAAAGGTACTCAGGGCGGAAGCGGAAAGCTTGCGTATCGTCCGGGCTGGCATCTCGGGGAAGCTCCGATGGCTACACAGTTTGCGAGATTGAATAAAGAAACCGGAGAAAAAGAGCTGTTCCCGGAGAATTTCGTGTGGGCAGAGTGTGAAGTCGCAGCGGATCATGATTATCAGGACGAGGCCATGAGTTATGGTTATAGCGAGAATGGAAAATTCCGTCATGCGTATGCGGGGTTGCCAAGGATCCCAAAGGACGGCATGTATCGTTACAGAACGAATCCGGACCCTTCAACGGTGCCATGGATCATATCCGGCTCGATGAAGGTTACAAAGGTTCTTTCTGACACAGAAGTTGACGAAATACTTCGCTCGAATGCAACAGTGTCTGAAACTGCACCAGAAGATAAGAGGAAGCTTTGGGTAGATTCAAGCGATGGCGATACTTTGAAATATTGGTATGGCAGCAAGAAAGAATGGAGAAAAGCTCCAGTCGTTCGTAAAGGCGGGAAAAAGACTCTGGAAGAATTGGGTATTGCAAATGACGCGGGAAGTGGTGCAGCTAAATTTTCGCTGAAAGAGCCAGTAGAAGAAAACAAGGATCTGATCGCAGTACATAACATAAAAGAGTCAGAACTCATGAAGACGTTTGATCTCGGCGGTTTTCCTATGCCTTCGATTGCAATAATAAAAGGGAGAACGAATTTTGCAGAATATGGCCCGATATCAGTTTTGTTCAGCAAGGACACTATCGATCCTGAAAGCAATGCCGACAACGAAGTTTACAGTGGCGATGCATGGACACCTGTTTATCCGACCATAGAGTTTAAGGCAGACGAAAAGGCCGCAAAAAGGATTTACGACAGGGTTCTGGAGATAACCAAAGACAATGTTCCTGAGAACGTGCGGCGTCTTCTGAACCATTTCAATCCTGCAAACATAGAGGATGAGCTGAACAGATACAGGGGAGAAGCCGGCTTATTTGAAACGTATCAGAATGATACCGACATGAAAAATGTATACCTTGCCGATAAGGGCGAGGCTGTTTATGATGTCTATGAAAAAACAGAGAAGCGTTTTGCGCCTGAAGAGCTTGAGGAGATAAAAAAATATATCGCAGAGCTGGGAGGCGAGGAAGCGGTGAGAGGCGCCTCGAAGGAAGAGTGGACTGAAGCTGTGCGCAAGGTAAGAGAAATCGCCGAAGGGGAAAAGATTCCCGGACCTGCTGTGTTCAAAGCAAAGAACAGGACACTTAAATATCTCGACATTGGAGAAAGCTGGACTGAGGAAAAATACGACTACGATGCAACAGTAAAGGCGATAGAGGAAAAGACAAACCAGAGCGAATACGAAGCATGGCTGAAAGCTTTCTTTGCCGGACTTGAAGAAAAGTCGGGGATACGCAACAATACGGATATGTTCGACGACATGGGGAACCGCAGGAGCTTTGATGAGCTGCATTACGAGGAGAGCCTTGAGAATGTAGTTAAAGCAATGAGGCAGGAAGAAAACGGGGGAGCTGTATTTGCAGGACAGAATATATGGTCTGCCGCAACGAGAAAGTACGAAGATATAGAGGATATAAAAAGCGACAGCGACCGCCTTATGGCTGCGGATCAGGAAAGCTATGATAAGCTGCGAAGCGAATATACCGAGAGGCTGCAGGCTATAGTTTCAGATATTATGGATTACGATACGGATAACGAGTTCATAGCCAGAGACAATGCGGCGGAGTGCATAATAGAAGCGGTTCGTTATTCTGCTGATCCGGACGAAATATATGATTACCTGCAGGACTATCCGCAGCTTACGGTGACGGAAAAGAATGCAGAGGAAATAGCTGAACTTATCGAAGACATAGCTGCAATGCCGACGGAGTATTTTGAAGCAAAGCCAAGGCGAGCGGTAGGTTTTGACGAGGTGAAAGCTGTGATACTGCCAAGCAACGCAGATGCAGAGCTGAAAACCGCTATAGAAAATGCAGGTATAGAGATGCACGAGTACAAAGCGGATGATGAAGACCGGGTTGCAAAAGTTAATGAAGCGGCAGAATATAAAGACGTCAAGTTTTAATTGAAAAATAAAAATCTTTCTCCTGATGTGAGGATTCCTTATACCGTTCATCAGTCATATATTTCGGTAAAGAAAAATGACAAT
>CAVEWO010000411.1:0-3394 GCA_963619345.1 Bacteroidaceae bacterium | reverse complement strand
TACTCTGACAGAGATTTACAAGCCCGCAGTTCAACATAATGTTACGTCAACTGTTATAGATTTTGAAATGCTGCTCCATAAAAGCCTGCACCAGATTCAGACTGCTATTCTTTCAACCATGATACAAGGAGTTATCAGCCCGCATGACAAACTATGTCTGCATTTTTCATCCGCAGCTCTGGACGAGGAGTTCAGCAAGGCTTTACTTGATATTGCCCTGAATGACCTTCGTGAAATGCTGTCGCACTTCTGCCGTATATACGGCGAACAGGAATTTTTCGAATGCAGTCCTGATGGCTATGCCGACGTGTTCATATGTGTCGGCGAGGCTGATTTTCATGCAAAGCGCACTGTGCTGATTTCCGATATATCGTCAAAATTCCACATATCAAACTATGTTCAAAGCTATAGGGGCCTCAATATCAAGAGTACAGATGCTGCATCACTGAAATATTTTCTGAAATATGTTTTCGGATTTGATGATTTCAGAGAAGGCCAGATTGAAGGCATCACAAGACTTCTGGAAGACAGAGATTCCATAGTTCTTCTGCCTACGGGAAGCGGCAAATCTCTGATATACCAGTTGTCTTCACTTTTGGTTCCCGGAAAAATCGTGGTCATATCGCCGTTGAACTCACTTATTCAGGATCAGTTGCAGAATTTACACTCCTCTGGCATGGACTGCGCTGTATGGGTTTCTGCCAGCAACAAATATGCACTTTCAAAGCTGAATGATCCATCCTGCACAATGATTTACATATCCCCGGAACGACTTCAGATGAAAACATTCCGAAACAGCATAAGCACAATGTATATAGACAATAAAGTGTTTGCTGTTGCAATAGATGAAGCTCACTGCGTTTCAGAATGGGGACATGACTTCAGAACCGCATACCTCAATATAGGAAGAACATCACGGAAAATCTTCAATATCGGCGGTCACGTTCCTGCAATAATTGCTCTGACCGGTACTGCATCATCAGCTGTGCTCAAAGACGTTAAGCGTGAGTTGGAAATAAGCGATTACGAGGCTATAATAACTCCGGAAACATTTGACAGAGAGGAATTGAACTACAAAGTTGTCACAGCAGACAGTGACATGAAACAGGCTCAGCTTAAAGGCGTTCTCGGCCATACCGTGCCGGACTTCTTCAACATGCCTCCGAATTCATTTTACAGACTGAATGGATATGAAACCAACAGCGGGATAATTTTCTGTCCCCATATAAATGGTGACTTCGGGATAATTTCAGTTGCTGACACTGTAAAATCAGTCGGTATTAAATGTGATATATATTCAGGCACGAAACCGAAAAATGCTCCTCAGGATTGGAACAAATATAAAGAAGCTTCGGCGCAAGCATTTAAAGACAATGACATATCTATTCTCTCTGCAACGAAAGCTTTCGGTATGGGAATCGATAAACCTAATGTACGCTTTACCATACATTACGGTATTCCTTCGTCCATCGAATCATTTTACCAGGAAGCCGGTCGCGCCGGCCGCGGCAAAAATATAGACAAAGCACTGTGTACTATAATTCTTTCCGCTGAAAACATGCGTGAAGATGATATGTTGCTGAATCCGGCCACATCTCTGCAGAAAGTATGCAATGTCATGTCGAGTAAACGATATGATAATGACGATATATCAAGAATGCTGTATTTTCACACAAAATCGTTCCAAGGTACAGAATTTGAAATCAGAAATACTGATATCCTCCTTTACCCTCTGTTTGACAGCAACGGAGAGCTTTCCGTAAAACCTGTACTTCTCAGCTATGGGAACGCAGGCAGAGATACAATAACAAGACGCAGTGGAAGTATCTGCGTTGGCGGTTCGCAGGAAGATATGCAGAAGGCGCTTCAGCGGTTACTTGTCCTGGGGATAGTTTCAGACTACACAATCGACTATTCAGCCAGGGAGTTTACTGTTTATACGGGAAGTGCCGAAGAAAATGATATCAGAGAAAAATATCTGTTGTATGTAAAAGGATACAATGAGGGCCGTGTTAAGAGCGAACTTAAGAAGCTGGATGGTACATATCCTTCAAAACTCGCTTTTGCTGCCAATGCCGCTCATACGCTTACAGATTTCATATATGATACCATTGAAAAAGGACGCCGGCGCGGGCTTCGTGAAATGAGGAATGCTGCGCTTGCGGCGCTTAATTCAGAGAATCCTGACAAAACCCTGCGGAACCGTATTATTCGCTATTTTGAAACAGTATATGCAGAGGAACTCAACAAAGTGGTTGAATCCGCCGAACATGGATTCGATATAATCCCAAGGATAATTGACGGCACTGAAAATGCTGAAAGCGGCGAAAAGACAGGCGGCATCAGATCTGCTAATGAAGCTTCTGGCCTTCGAGGCGGAGTTTCACGTTTTCTCGAATCCACTCCTGACCATCCGGGACTGCTGATGCTGCGTGCATTGTCAGAGCTTATGTGCAATAATTATAATATCGATTCGATAATCGCCGATATCAATGCTGCGTGCCTGTATGCAGTGGAAAGTTATTCATATCCTCAAGAAAAGCTTATTGAGCCTCTCATCTACTGTATGCATAAAGTATTAGAACGCGATGAATTCATTTTTAATGACATTGCAAACGCTATCAGCGAATATATAAGTACAACAGAACTGTGTTCTGTCCTGCTGGATTCTGCGGACATAAAAGAAAGTGACAAGGCCATTCCTGCTGAAATATTTTTTACAGAATTCGCAGCGAGGATATCAGATACAATTAAATCAATGCACGAATAAGTTTAAGGAGGAGAAATGTTATGACAAGCAACTTTTCAGAAATAAAGGAACAGGCTATTTCATTAAAAGAAAGCCTTGAAGCAATAAACAGCGAGGCTGTATCGTTCTCAAAATCAAAAGAATCCCTTGAAATAATCGCGGCTGACCTTTCCACAATATGCAGTCAAATGCAGGAAGGCCTGGATAACTCCGTAAAAATACTGGAGGAAATCCAGTCAGTTTCTGCTCGGGAAACAGTTTTATCACTTAAAGCTTCAGCTGATAATATCAAATCTTCCATCGATGAAATTATCGCTTCTTATAATTCATCTATTGAGAGTTTGTCCGATACCGTTGCCGACTCCGCAAAGACGCATTCCGATGCGGCAAATATGCATTATGCATCTTCGGACAAAATCAAAGCTTCCGTTGATGATGCTATTGCTTCCTATGGCGCTTCTGTTGATAAAGCCATTAATTCCTATGGAAGCTCTATAGACAAACTGTCTGAGGTAACCCTTAAATCTGCAGCCGACTCTGTGTCTTCTTTGAATGACATACGTTCATCTATTAGCGATGCTCTCGCTCTGTATAATTCATCTATTGAGAGTTTGTCCGATACCGTTGCCGACTCCGCAAAGACGC
>CAVEWO010000410.1:0-4030 GCA_963619345.1 Bacteroidaceae bacterium | reverse complement strand
AGATGTTCCCGTTCCGTCCATCGTCATTGTGGAGTTGTTTAAGTTCAGGGAAGCATCTTTGTTTGCACAGATTGCCATCCAGCTCCATTCTGCATATGGAGTGGAACCGATTCCATTCATGATGATATTGCTGTTATTGAATGTCAGCGATTTGCCCCAGAGTGCAATTCCCTTATCAGCAAAAGTAATCGTTTTGTTCTCACCGTTTATTGTCAGTGTCTTGTTCAGATTTAATCCGGATGTGGAACAGTCTTTTAAAATGGTGATGGTGTCTCCATCTTTGGCGGCATTGACAGCTTCATCTAAAGTGGCATATTCCACATCGTCTATCTTAGCGGCGTTTCCACTTTCATCTGCAAATGCCATAACTGGCATCATTCCTGCGACCAGTAATACAGAAATGACAAGCATTGCTAATTTGTGCCATTTTTTTCGCATCATTTGTGTTTTCCTCCTTACACTTCTATGCTTTACTGGAATTGCTGTTATTGAATTCCCATATTTCTGATTTGCTTTTTCCAGGTTTCCTCACTTTTCTCTTCAGAAACTCCCGGTTCAAGTGCCGCGTGTGCAGCATTTATCAGAGTTTCCGGAAAAAATGAAAAAACTGATAGAACGCAGCCCGGTACCTGCAGTTGTCACAGTTCTCCTGAATCCCGCGCTGCCATTGATTTTGCAAATCGAAACTATTATATCATAATACAGATATACTGTCACTATTTTCAGCAAATATAAACTAAAAAAGCAGCGCACTAACATCTGCATACCGTTAATGCGCTGCTCCTCTTCCGTGATCAATCAAAGAATCATTACTCTTTTCCTACAAGCACCTGCCCCTTGTCATTTATGCCTATTACTTTCTCACCGTCGTCCCGGAGTTTTTTAATATAACTGCATGTTTCTCTGCTGATTTCTTCTCCCGGACATACAAATGGGGCTCCCGGCGGATAAGGTATTATGGAATACGCACAAATCCTGCCTGCTGCATCTTGAAGATCAACATATTCTTTGTATTTAGGCACCGGATGCATAACGCCCGCTTCCGGTATTACAACCCGTCTTTGTTCTCTGGACGCTTCCGTGAGCCTGTTTGAATCTGCTAATTCTTTCAGTGCAGTATAGAGCCGCTCAAGATCATTCCGCGTATTGCCGATACCTGTCATACACATCAGAATATCTCCCGTATTAAGCTCTGTATATATGCCTTTTTCCATAAGTTTTTTTTCGAGCTGGCCGCCGGTTATATCATAGCGTCCCATATCAAGATTGATTTTAGTATCGTCCATTAATCCGGTTTTCATAATATTAAGCCCTTTGATTTTTTTTGCCTCATTATAAAACCAGTCGATATTTTCCCGCCACTCCCTCATAAGCTGCTCACCATGCTTTTCAAGTAATTCTGCATTGATATCAAGCGATGCCATAAGAACATATGAAGGACTCGTGCTTTGTATAGCC
Source organism: Bacteroidaceae bacterium (assembly GCA_963619345.1). Classification (GTDB taxonomy): domain Bacteria; phylum Bacillota; class Clostridia; order Peptostreptococcales; family Anaerovoracaceae; genus Lentihominibacter. The sequence goes on along the minus strand of CAVEWO010000410.1, from coordinate 2,572 downwards.
TGCAGTTTGTCTTCAAGTACGTATCTGTCTACTCTGTCACTGCACAGATTCAATACTGCAGACTGGGTAAGTGAAGCAAGTGTTTTATGAATACTGCCTACTACGATATCCGCACCGCTTGCTTCGGCTGAAGCCGGCATATTTTTTCCATAACCGAATTTATGAAAAAAATGAAGGTGTGCACCATGAGCCTGGTCTACAATAAGCACTTTTCCCGCATCATGTGCAGCTTCTGCTATTGCTTCTATATCACTGCATATTCCATAATAATTAGGGCTCGGCAATATCACTGCTTCAACATCAGGATTTGCATCCAGAAGTTTCTTCACCTCGGCCGGACTGATTGCTCCTGTTATCCCATATTCATGATCTATTTCAGGATGAAGATATACCGGTTCGATGCTGCCTAGTGTAAGGGCATTGAATATGGATTTATGGCAATTTTTTGCCATCAGAAGTTTTTTCCCTGCAGGAACAGATGCCAGAATTGCAGCTATGAGTCCGCCGCTTGTTCCATTTATCTGCAGATAAGATCTTTTTACGTCATACAATTTTGCATATCTGTCCTGAATATCTTTCAGAACATCCTCTGCCTGAAACAGATTATCCGCTCCTGGTATTTCAGTAATGTCACAGTCCATGAAATTGTCAAGCCATTTTCCATATCCAAACCTTCTGTATAGTTCCGAGCCTTTATGCCCAGGCATATGATATGAAACAGCCTTTTTTTCTGCATGGTTCAGTAAAAATTCTATCATTGTCATTTCCTCCAGCTGCTGTACTAATCTTCCCAAAATGCGATCGCCCTTATCGGTGCACCGTCTGCATCAGCATGGTTAAGCGGCAGTGCGAAGAACCAGAACAGATCGTCTCCGCACTTGTCAAGGTTCATCAGATTCTCTATATTCACAATCTCATGCTCCTTGAACAATTTCTTGTGAATAGTCAGATTTTCGTCAGGAATCGGGTCTATACCTATGACATCAAGACCCACGCCTTTTTTGTCAGTGGTCAGTATGAAGTCCACAACGTCATCGTCTATGCAGGCATAGTCCTTGAAATAATCATCTGTTCCCCATCTTTTGTCCCATCCCAGGTTAAAGAGCAGATAATCTGCATCTTCGGCTTTTTTTCCGTATTTCTTTATTCTGTCTATCGTGATTTTGTCGCCTTCTTTAAGGTCTCTGCAGTCTATGACCAGTGCCTTGCCTACAAACTGGCTGACAGGAAACTGATCGATAGTTGTCCTTCCGGCAAACAGATGTGCAGGTGGATCCATATGAGTTCCTGTATGCGAATACATCGTCAGCAGCGTTTCCTTGAAGCCATCTTTTTCATATGAATTTGCAGGCTCAAACTTCGGCGGTTCCGTTCCCGGATATACCGGCATATCTTCTGAAATAGCGTGAGTTAAATCGATTACTTTCATGTCATCCTCCTTTTCTTAATTCCAACCAGAGAAATCGCTGATATCTTCAATTGTTATTTCTTTGTTCAATACATCGTCTATAGACTGCTTAATAATAGAAACAGCTTTATCCGCTTCGCCTTTTGTTATCACAAGAGGCGGCGTCAGTTCAAGTACATTGGATTTGATTCCTGAATTATAAAAAATCAATCCGAGCTGATATGCTCTATACGCAACAAGAGCAGACAACTCCGAGTCCGGTACTTTAGTAGATTTGTTTTTCACAAGTTCAATGCCAATTACAAGACCTTTTCCCCTTACATCTCCTATAATATCATACTGTCCTTTAAGAATATTCAGTTTTTCAATAAGGTATTTTCCGATATTTGCAGCATTTTCAGCTAAATTCTCTTCTTTGATGATTTTCAAGGATTCTATTGCTGATGCACATGCAACAGGATTACCCGCAGTAGTAAAAAGATGCATTCCCGTTCCTGAATTCATCAGTTCTTTCCTTCCTACCACAGCACTAAGAGGCTGTCCGCCTCCCAAAGGTTTTCCCATTATGACTGCATCTGGAGTTATATTGCAATGTTCAAATCCAAACATTCGACCGGTTCTGCCGAATCCTATTTTTACCTCATCAATTACAAGAAGTATATTATTTTTGCGGCATAGAACCTCTAGTCCTTTAAGAAAACCCTCTGCAGGTACAACATCGCCGCCGTCACACTGGATAGCTTCAATCACTACAGCTCCAATTTGATCCGGAGATGCTACAGCATTAAATATATAATTTTCCAAATATCTCAAACAAAACAGTTTGCAGGTTCCGACTTCTTTTTCGAATGCACACCTGTAGCAGAACGGATATGGTATTTTTACTATATTTCCACTGCCGGCACTCAACTTGCTCTGTGAAGGATGCCCCGACATGGCATACGCCCCCATTGTCTGCCCATGATAAGATCCCACAAATGTTACCATTTTGCTTTTCCCCGTAGCATATGGCACTATTTTAGCTATAAATTCATTTGCATCAGAACCAGAATGACCATACCATACACTTTTATCAAATCCCCCCGGAAGCAGTTCTTTAAGCTTTTCAGCTAATTCAACACTTTCTTCATTGATCGCTGATATCGTTGAACCGGTTGATATTTC
>CAVEWO010000409.1:0-4451 GCA_963619345.1 Bacteroidaceae bacterium | reverse complement strand
ACCACTACGAAGGCGTTGCCGGTATCGGACAGGGCGACAGGATGTCCATGGAACCATCAGGACTCCTCCGTCATGAAAGAAATAAAAAATAAAGAAAGGAACAGCAAAATGGAGAACAAATTCGGAAAAATAAAAACTCTCGAAGAAGCTATGGAATGCATTAAAGACGGATGCACCATCATGATTGGTGGCTTCGGAGGGCACGGCTCTCCATATGATTTGTGTGAAGCAATAATCAGGAAAAACGTCAAGGATCTTACAATTATATCAGTTGATGCAGGTGATCCGGATCTTGGACCTGACCATATCATCGGAAATCGTCAGTGTAAAAAACTCATCACAAGCCATATAGGAGCGACAAAAGCCGCGGGAGAACTTCTCAATGCCGGAGAACTAGAAGTGGAGTTCTGTTCGCAGGGCACTCTTGCCGAAAGAATCCGGGCAGGCGGCACAGGTCTCGGAGGGATACTCACAGATGTCGGCATAGGTACAATGATTGAATACGACAAGCCAAAGGTATCAGTAAATGGGCAGGAGTATCTGCTGGAGACCCCTCTCAAAGCTGACGTTGCGATAATAGAAGCAGAGGTGGCAGATGAATACGGAAATCTTGTCTACAGAGGAACATCAAGAGGTCTGAACCCTCTTATGGCAAGGGCGGCTGACATAACAATAGTCGGCGCAAAAAAAATAGTACCTCTCGGAGAACTCGAACCCGAGCACGTTATTACTCCCGGAGCTTATGTGAATATGATAGTAGAAGAAAGGAGTGACTGGACATGGCCATGGCAGTAAAGGAAATGATGGCAAAAAGAGCCGCAGAAGAAATAGTTAATGGAAATGTAGTAAATCTTGGGTTCGGCATACCCCAAAAGGTAGTCAACTATATACCGGATGATATGACAGTATTCATTCATGCAGAAAACGGCATTCTCGGTGCCGGTCCGGCAGCAGCTGAAGGTTTTGAAGACGCAGATGTTGTGGATTCCGGATGTGTGGCAATCACAACAGTTCCGGGTGCAAGTTTCTTTGATAGTGCTGATTCATTTGCCCTTATCAGATCAGGTTGTCTTGATATAACGATACTGGGAGCGCTTGAAATCGGAGCAAACGGTGATCTGGCCAACTGGATGGTGCCAGGTGGTAAAATCCCGGGAATGGGCGGAGCTATGGATCTGGCAAAAAAAGCAAAGCGTGTCATAGCAGTAACTACACATACCGACAAGAACGGCAGCCCTAAGCTGAAGGAAAAATGCGGCCTGCCGCTGACAGCTGATAACTGCGTATCCCTGATAATAACTGATATAGCTGTTATGAAAGTAACTGAAAAAGGTTATTTGCTGACGGAGCTTTTTGACGGCCATACAGTTGATGAAGTTATCGAAAAAACAGATGCTGATGTGGAAGTTGCCGATGATATAAGGATTATTCGCTATAATTAATATATTAAGGAGAAAATAAAAATGGAAAAGAAAAAAGCAGTAATAATTTCGGCCGTAAGAACACCCGTGGGAAGAATGGGCGGCAATCTAAAAAAATTCGAGGGTTACCAGCTTGGAGCAATAGCTGTTAAAGAAGCAGTTAAAAGATCAGGCGTTAATCCATCAGAGATTGTTGAAGTATACATGGGAAATGCAGAAGGTGCTCCGGGCAATCTGGGAAGATGTGTTGCGCTGGAAGCAGGACTCCCTGAATCTGTTCCTGGAATACAGTTTGACCGTCAGTGTGCATCCGGACTTGAAACCATAAATATGGCGGCTGCCATGGTTGAAAGCGGCCATGGTGATGTATATGTTGCCGGTGGTGCGGAGAGCGAAACCAACAATCCGTATTTTATGAGCAAATCCAAAAGGGCTTACAGCTACGCTTACCCTAGTTTCTCATATGTAATGATGGTTCCTCCTGAATTCGAGGGCAATGATATGGGTGAGACAGCAGAAAATGTACTTGATATGTACCCTGACATTACAAGAGAAGACATGGATCTGTTCGCCTACGAATCACATCGCAAAGCCAAAAAAGCTATTGAAGACGGCGTTTTTAAAGAGCAGATTGTCCCTGTCAAATACAAAAACAAAGGTAAAGAAGTAGTTGTTGATACAGATGAAGATCCTGCAGCAGATACAACTCTAGAAGAACTGGCAAATGCGAGAGCTGTATTCAGGAAGGATGGACGTGTAACGGCTGGAAACAGCTGCCCTCAGAATGATGGCGGTGCTGCAGTTGTAGTGGTTTCAGAAGAAAAGGCAAAGGAACTGGGCAAAAAGCCGCTTCTCGAGATTGTAGACTTCGCATCTTCGGGTCTTAACCCGGCGATTATGGGATTGGGTCCTATATTCGCTATACAGAAACTCCTGGATAAAACAGGCGTTTCACTTGACCAGGTTGAACTCATCGAACTTAATGAAGCATTTGCATCACAGTCTATCGCCTGCATCAGAGCTCTGGGGCTGGATCCGGCAAGAGTCAATCCTAATGGCGGGGCTATTGCTCTGGGACATCCTCTGGGAGCTACAGGTGCAGTACTTACCACAAAGGCTGCATATGCAATGCAGAATGCCGAAAGAGAATACTGCATTGTGTCTATGTGCGTAGGCGGCGGCGAGGGTGCAGCGGCACTGTTCAGAAGACCATAAACATTAAGAAAGGAAGAAAATATCAGATGGAAAATCATGTTTACAGTATGGATCTTTATCGTGAATATCCAAGAATAGAAAGCGGCAAAGGAATTTACATGTATAAAACTGACGGCACTGAAATCATTGACGGTGCAGGCGGGCCTGTAGCAGTAGGTCTGGGGCACGGCATCAAGGAAATCAGCGACGCTATCGGCGAGCAGGCTCAGAAAATTGCTTATGTCCACAGAGACGACTGTATTACTCCTGTTCTTGAGGAGTCCTGCAGGAGAATATATGAGTTTTCCGATGGGGATCTCTACAAGACATTTCAGGTCTGCAGCGGTTCGGAAGCTACGGAAATAGCGATAAAAATGATTACAAAATACAACATTGCCAGAGGTAAGAGGGACAAGTTCAAGATTTTGGGCAGATGGCAGAGTTACCATGGCATCACGGCAGCAGCGCTTTCCATAAGCGGATTCGGATCAAGAAAAAAAGGTTATGAACACTATGGATTTGAGCATGGTCATATTGCTCCATGTTACTGCTACAGATGCTGGTTTGGTGATAAGCCCGAGACCTGCAGTCTTCAGTGCGCGAAGGCGCTTGAGAACGAAATTCTGGCACAAGGTCCGGACTCCGTTGCAGCATTCTTTGCAGAACCTGTTTCAGGGATGTCGCTGTGTGCTGCAGTGCCACACCCTGAGTATTTTAAGGAAATAAGGAGAATCTGCGATAAGTATGATGTACTTCTGGTATTTGACGAAGTAATGACAGGCTTTGGAAGGACAGGTGAAACTTTCGCATACAAGCACTTTGACATTGTACCTGACATGATTACAGTGGGAAAATCCATGTCAGGGGGATATTTTCCTCTTGCCGGAGTATCAATGACAAAAAAAGTCTTCGATGTGTTTAAGGAACATGATGTATATTTCCCTGCCGGCTACACATGGTCCGGAAGCCCTCTTGGAGCTGCCGTTCACATTGCAGTAGACAAATACATGATCAAGCATGACTGTGTCAGAAAAAGTGAGATAATGGGACAGTATCTTAAATCGCAGATGCAGAGAATCGCAAAGAAACATCCTACAATGGATGATGTCCGGGGTCTCGGTCTGCTGGTGGGTGCTGAATTCGTCAAGGACAGCCGTACAAAAGAATCCTTCGATGCCTCGGAAGGATTTGCTGCTCAGATTCAGAATGCATGTCTGGAAAGAGATATGATCATTGAGGCAAGCCAGGGATGCAACCGCGGATCCATGGGAGACGCTATAGTGATATCACCGGCATTCGTTGTTACAAAAGAGCAGATTGATGAAATTATCCTGCGTCTGGATGATGCGATCACAGAAGTTGAAAGAAAATACGGATACGAGGTGTAATTTTCAGATAATACTGATGATGAGGTCTGTCATACGGCAGATCTCATCATGCTTTATAAAGAGAAATCCGAGGGTATGCGCATGAGATTTTTTGAACAGGTAAATGTTTCAGTCACTGTTGATAAGTGTGGTAAAAGTGTGGTATCATCATCAATATATCTCGACAGAAACCGGGAAATACGAGGATCCATAACGGCTGACATCGAGTCCTTTCTGGTACAGGACGCATGGTGTGAAACCGTTAAATCCCATGATGCCGGCGGGACAGGTATTGTCAGTCTTGACTTCATGAAGGGAATGAACGGTCACATAGACGGTAAACGCAGGGCATCTGGTATCCTGAAGAGCTTATATGCCCCGGAAATCAGATATCTTATGATTCAGTGCATCAACGGTCTGATCCAGGCAGAAAGCTATCTTTACAAAGAGCGCGGATTCAAAAGCAGGG
>CAVEWO010000408.1:0-2012 GCA_963619345.1 Bacteroidaceae bacterium | reverse complement strand
AAATCACTTATCGAGCTATGATGGGAGAATTTATTATTTATTATCGTGGCAAGATCGTAGGCGGTATATATGATGATAGATTACTTGTCAAACCAGTAAAATCAGCAATCAGTTATATGCCGACAGCTCTGTATGCATTGCCCTATGAGGGAGCAAAAGAGATGTTGCTGGTAGATGAAGTTGATAATAAGGAATTTTTGACAGGCTTATTTCATACAATGTATGATGAACTGCCAGCTCCAAAACAAAAAAAGAAGAAATAAACTAATTTCTGTTTGTTGAATTAGTTCTCTGCGCATCATACGATCCAAAAAAATATTAGAGGAGTCTCATAATTGACTGTTTTCGCAAAAGGTTTATGCTGTAATCAAAAACAGGAGGATCTCTTAATGGAAAAGGATATACAGAAACCGCAGATGAAGGATGAAGAGCATTTCATGAAAGAGGATTACCCGAAAAAGATCCGGCAGTCATATCGGAAGATTTGTGAGAATCTGGATGAGATACAGATCTCGGACCTGGAACTGCTGGCGGATCAGATTTATAAGACGGCATATCTGGATGGCTTTGAGGATGCATTGTATTTCAAAGATATTTAAGTGGGGATAGAACTACATTACCGGAAGGAGAGATCTTTCCGGTATTTATTTTGCCCGAAAACAGGAGAGAGGAGGGATCATATATGGCAGAACTGAAAATCAGATCTTTCGGGGAGCTTCGGGATATCATCATCGAAGGTCTGAAAGAGGGAACCGTTATATCAGTGGATCTGAAAGAAAGGGAGGAGACGAAAAATGACGAAGGAGAAGGAAAAGACGACGGAATACGGAAGCCTTGAGGTGGTGAACGTGCGTCTGGTGAAGGAACCTTCCCTCATCAGCGACACGCCGGTGACCTCGTCGGATGATGCGGTCGCACTCATAAAGGATCTCATTTCCCAGTTCGACAGGGAAGTGTTCTGCATCCTAAATATGGCCGCTGATGGAAAACCGATCAGTATGAACGTGGTGAGTATCGGAACACTGAACCAGGCACTTGTGAGTCCGCGGGAGGTGTTCAAAAGCAGCATACTTTCCAATGCGGCGGCATTCATAGCATTCCACTGTCATCCTTCAGGAAACCCGTCGCCGTCCAGAGAAGATGCGGAAGCGACGCAGACGCTGAAGAAGGCAGGAAATCTTCTTGGGATCAAAATGGTGGATCATCTGGTCGTGGGATGCGGCAGCGGGAAAAGCTTCAGTTTCCAGAAGGAAGGGCTGCTGATCGGTGATGTGGTGAAGAATCATGAGGAGTTCAGAAAGGGCAGGGAACAGGAAAGGTAGCGATATGTGGGTGACTGGTAAGGAAATAGAAGAGGCGAAAAAGTATGATCTGCTTTCGTATCTGAAGATTGCGGATCCTTTTGAGCTGAAAAGATTTTCTCATGATACCTGGTGTCTGAGATCACACGACAGTTTCAAGATATCCAATGGGCTCTGGCACTGGTTCTCCCGTGGCATCGGCGGCAGGAGTGCCGTGGACTATCTGATAAAGGTGAAGGGCTATCCGTTCCAGATGGCTGTGAAAGAAGTGAACAAGGTCATGAACATAGAAAAATCACAGGATATGCGGATCCCTGAAGAGAAGAAAGAATTCAGGCTTTTCGTAAAAAGTCCGGAAAGCGGGAAGGTGATCAGATATCTGACAGGACGCGGGATCGACTGTAAGATCGTGCATGAACTGATCGATGAAGGACTGATCTATGAGGCTGCAAAGGATCATAGCGTCATCTTTGTGGGGCTGGATGAAACCGGGGTTCCGGCACATGCGTCATACAGGACAACGTCTGGAAATCGAAAAGGAGATATTCGCGGAAGCCGGAAAGAGTATGCTTTCCGGATCGAAAGAAAAACAGCAGAGACGGTACGGGTGTTCGAGAGTGCGATCGATCTGCTCTCCTATATGACTCTCCGCAGGATGCAGGAGAAAGAATATGAAGGGGAAAGCCTGATATCGACAGCCGGAGTTTCGGC
>CAVEWO010000407.1:0-2013 GCA_963619345.1 Bacteroidaceae bacterium | reverse complement strand
AAGTGATACTGTTCTTAGCGGAATAAAATTCAGAGTTATAAACAGCGGAGATAATTCTGCACAGCTCAATGAGACGAGCTGCAGCAGCATAGCGATATCGAGCGTAACAGCGACGTACAATGATCTCGAGCTCAAGGTGAGCGATGTGAGCCAGGTGCAGGCGAAAGCAACGATTTCGGGTCTGCCGAAATCGCCTGGATATGCAAGAAGTATTGAATGGTATAGAGGCGGCGTAAAGCTTGGAAGCACTTCGATACCGGTAAGTTCGGCAGAGACTTCTGCAGAATATATCTTCACGGGTCTTTTGCCGCATACTGATTATGATATTAAAGCTGTTGTCGTTTACGGTAGCACCGGCCTTGCGACAAAGACAGCTGTAATATCTACGCCGCAAGAGACCGGAGAGCTGAGTCTTGTCGCGAAGTCTACGTATATAACCGCGGAAGTGTCTGGCATGTTTGAAGAACCGAACTATGAGCGAACGGTAGAGTTTTATATAAAGAAAACTCAGGATAGTGAATATTCTGCTGCCGGAACAGTTTATTCGCAGGGGCAGACTGCAGCTCAGAGTATAACAGGGCTCATATCGAATGTGTCGTATGACGTGAAAGCGATCATAAAGAACGGCCAGACTGCGCTGGTTACGCTTTCTGATACAGTCGCTACATTGAAAGATACGTCTCTTGTGCCGATGCCGGGAATACTTGGAATAACACAAAAGCTCGGGACTAGGCTATGCACGATTTCATGGATCACGGATAAAGATGTATCGGGAACGACTTACAAGATCCAGGCAAAGGCGGACGGTGAAAGCTCATGGACGACTCTTGCACAGCTTACGGAGGTAGAGACTCCATACGAGGTGACGGCACACGCTGGGAATACGAATGTGAAATTCAGAATTTCTGCAGAAAATCCAGATGTGGCCGCATCAACGGTAAATTATTCGAGCGAGTTTGAATTTTACGTGCGAGACGACTTTGTATGGGATATGCCGAAAACAAAAGGCGCACAGATGATAATAACTGCGGCAGAATGGAACAGGCTCAGAGACTATGCAATAGCAAGGAATGCAGACCTTGGAAACCAGATAGAAATACCTCTAGTGAGGACGGGCGATATGATTACTGCAGCTATTTACAATGAAATGAAGAGAGTGATAAGCTTGGTGAATGATGTCGGAGTTACAGACAAAGCTGTAGGCGATGCGATTAAAGCAGCAGATATTGATGCGCTCAGGATAGCGATAAATAAGACAGATGAATCATAGGGGCGAGGTTTCGCCCTTATTTTTTTATAATTTGAGCAAAACAAAAGGAGGGAATCATGAAATTAGCAGAAGCTGTAGAACAGGTAAAACGAGAGAAGCCGCATTCGTTTTCGATGGATCATTGTACGCTGTTCATAACTGAGGCGGAGCAGGCAGTGCAGGAGTATCTTGGGACACCGGCATCAGAGCGCAGAAAGTATCGATGGGAAGAGGACGGCAAAAAGGAACTGATCGCTCCGGAGCCGTACAGTGCGCTTTATATATCATATCTGAAAGCAAAGATAGATTACGCGAATGAAGAGTATGAATCGTACGCGACAAACCAGGCGCAGTTTGAGTCTGATTTCAGCGAGTTTAAAGCGTGGGCGGTTCGGGCAGGCGTGACGAAAAGTAGCCTGCCCGACAGGATTTCGAACTGGTGGTGAGATTATGAAGTTAGTTGCACCTGTATATAAATTAAATCCGCTCCAGGAAAGGATATTGGAGTTTCGGGGGTATAACAAGAAATCGGTCATAGACGATGGAGAGATGCGAGATATGTACAACCTGTCATCCGACGAGTTTCCGTGTCTGTATCAGAGAAAGCCGCGAGGGATATATTCAGAAAGCTTCGTGCATCCTACGGCGATGATCGTAAAGAACAAAAAACTTGCCGTCATATCGGAAGGGCATTTCTATTACGACGGAAAGATGTATCCGAAGCTATCTCTTTCGGACGATACGAAAATGGTAGCGATCAATAC
>CAVEWO010000406.1:0-2014 GCA_963619345.1 Bacteroidaceae bacterium | reverse complement strand
GAATAAGATAATAAAATAAATATGAGACAGAGAGGACGGCGGTGATTTACCGTCTTCTTTGTTTTTTAAACTATATAGTATCGGCATGTTTATATTGATAGTTTTCAAGGTTTATTGTTACATTTTACAGGCTGATTGTTACGTGAATGCGAAATGTGAGTTTAGTTGTGATATAATAAATTGTCTGAATGTAATATTAAAAATACAGGAAAAATCTGGTCAGAAATTTTACGTAAAAGAGAAAGGAATGAGAAGATGGAGTGGATCAGAAACAAGATATTTAACAGGATATTAATTGCTGCATTGCTGCTGACTATTGCAGTGATGTCGTTATGCAGCAATGCAGTAGAAGCTGCTGCGCAAGAAACGGAGATGGTCACTTATACAGAAGGGATCACAGGTGGAGCAATATATTTTGATAAAGAATCAGGTGAAATCAAATCAAGTGACAAATCAGTCACAAAAGTCGTTATACCTGACAGCATTGATGGTGTAGAAGTCAAGAATATAGGACGGTCTGCATTTTCAGATTGCGAGAGTCTGGTGAGTGTAGAAATTGCAGGAGAGTTAGGTGCATTTGCTGATTCAGCTTTTATAGGATGTACATCACTATCAGAGGTAACGATCAAGAAAGGGCTGCGAACTATTGGCGACAGTGTATTTTCGGGTTGTGTAAAGCTTGAAAAAATATATCTTCCAGATGGATTATTAAGTTTAGGCGATTTCGCATTTGGAGGCTGCAGTTCAATGGAGTCTATAGTGCTTCCAGACAGCGTCAGGTCTATTGGAGCGAATGTTTTCGGGGGATGTGAAAAAGTAAAGACAATAAAACTTTCATCAGCGATAACATATATAGATGAAGGTACATTCAGAAACTGTAATAGTCTGGAAAAAATAGCGATACCGGCATCTGTAGTGAATATTAACATGTGTAATACCTTTGCATCATGTGAAAGCTTGAAAGAAATAACCGTTGAGCAGGATAACGAGAATTTTTCATCTGAGGATGGTGTACTGTTCAATAAAGACAAATCCGAACTGATAAAATACCCTGCAGGCCATTCAGGAGTGAGCTATGATGTGCCGGACAGTGTTAAAACTATAGGTCTTCAAGCATTTGGAGACAGCAGACTCAGTGAGATTACGATAAAAAGCAATGTAATCGAAATATTGGGAGATGCATTTACAGGATGTAAAAACTTTTCGATCAGAGGAGAAAATGGATCATATGCCGAGTCATATGCAAAGGCCAATGATATTCCTTTCGTATTGATCGACAACACAGATATCGATCAGACTGTAAAGGAAAACCGTGAAAGGATTTTTATGGCTTCAGATACGGTAAGAGCTGCTGGATTAAATCGATATACCACTGCGCTGGCAGCGGCGGACACATTGAAACAAAGCATGGGATCAGGGCTGTTTGAAAATGTGATTATAGCATGTGGGAATAATTATCCGGATGCACTGGCAGGCAGTTATCTGGCAAAAGTAAAAAAAGCGCCAATCTTGCTTGCAAGTGATGCTCAGACATCAGAAATCAAAGCCTATATTGAAAAGAACATGAAGAAGGGGGGCACGGTATATCTGCTTGGCGGTACAGGAGCGATATCGGCGAAGTTTGAAGGCAGTCTTTCAGGGATGAAGGTAAAAAGGCTCGGAGGACAGACAAGATACGAAACTAATATTGCAATACTTAGTGAAGCAGGTGTAAAGTCTGAGGACTTGCTTGTTTGTACAGGTGATGGATTCGCAGACAGTCTTTCGGCATCAGCAGCAGGCAGACCTATACTGCTGGTGGACAGGGCAGGTCTCAGCGATATGCAGAAAAACTATCTTAAAGATTTGGAAATAAAGGATGTATATTTGATAGGCGGCACTGGAGTAGTGAGTGAATATACAGGGAAACAGATGAATGTTTATGATAATGATGGCAGATGTGAGCGTTTAAGTGGTCAGAACAGATATCAGACATCTGTAGCTGTAGCTAAAAAGTTTTTCCTGAAAAATAATG
>CAVEWO010000405.1:0-2020 GCA_963619345.1 Bacteroidaceae bacterium | reverse complement strand
ATACCTTCCCTGCCGTCCACCATGAAAAGGATCACGTCCGATGTGTCCATGGCAGTTTCCGCCTGCTCACGCATCTGTGACAGGATCACATCCTTGCTGTCCGGTTCTATGCCGCCGGTGTCTATCAGTGCAAAATGCACGCCTGACCACTCCGCCTCCGCGTATATCCTGTCCCTTGTGACTCCGGGAGTATCCTCTACTATCGAGACCCTCTTACCTACTACTCTGTTGAAAAATGTTGATTTTCCTACGTTTGGCCGTCCTACGACAGCTACCAATGGTTTACTCATCAAAAATTCCTTCCGCAAATTCATCTGGATCAAATTCCTTCAAATCTTCGATTCCTTCACCTACACCTATGAATTTCACCGGCATATTGAATTCATCTGCGATAGTAACTACTATACCACCTTTTGCCGTTCCGTCAAGTTTCGTCAGTACTATACCCGTTATGTCAGCAACATCTCCGAACTCCTTTACCTGTGAAACAGCATTCTTGCCTGTGGTGGCGTCTATGACCAGCAGGTTTTCCCTGGAAGCTTCCGGATACTCCCTGCCGATGACTTTGTTCATTTTGTTGAGCTCGTCCATCAGGTTCTTCTTGTTCTGCAGCCTTCCCGCCGTGTCGCAGATCAGCACATCGATGTTTTTAGCCTTTGCAGACTGTATGGCGTCATATATGACTGCTGACGGGTCTGCCCCCTCCTGATGTCTGACTACATTAACCCCGACTCTCTCTCCCCAGATGCAGAGCTGCTCGGATGCAGCCGCACGGAATGTGTCTGCTGCCGCGAGCATCACGGTCTTGCCCTCCGATCTGAGACGATATGCCAGTTTTCCTATCGACGTCGTCTTGCCGCCTCCGTTGATACTTATCATCAGTATCACCAGCGGCGTGTCATCGCAGAGTCTGAGATTCTCGTGTTTGTTCATCAGCTTCGCTATTATTTTAGCAAGTCTTGTCTTTATCTCGTCGGGTTCCCTGAGACGTGCGGAGTTGATCTCCGACCTGAGTATGTCTACTATCCTCATGGTAGTCTTCATACCTATGTCGGATGTTATCAGGATCTCCTCCAGTTCGTCGAGGAAATCTTCATCTACCGTCACCCTTCCTGTCAGGGCTTCGCCTATCCTCTGCGAGAGTTTCCCGAAAAATGATTTCTTTTTTTCTTCAGTCATGTTCAGTTCTCCTCATATGTAATATCTTGTTTATATGTCAAAGTCGTCCGCCATGCTCAGTGAAAGCACCTTTGATATGCCCTTTTCAGGCATAGTGACACCGAATATCGCATCTGCATGTTCCATCGTCGCCTTCTGGTGTGTCACAAGTGCGAACTGTATGCCTGTCAGTTTCCTGAGGCAGTTGATGAATCTGTCTATATTGGCGTCATCCAGTGCAGCTTCCACCTCATCCAGTATGCAGAAGGGCGTCGGCTTGGCTTTCAGCACAGCGAACATCAGAGCTATTGCAGTCAGGGTCTTTTCTCCGCCTGACAGCAGATTTATGTTCTGCAGCTTCTTGCCCGGAGGCTGCGCCACTATATCTATGCTCGAACCCAGCGGATCGTTCTGATCTGACAGGCGCAGTTCAGCATGTCCGCCTCCGAACAGTTCCCTGAATTTCTCTTCGAAATTGACCACTATCGTGTCGAAACTTTCCTTGAATCTCGTCTTTATGGTCTTGTCCATATCTTCTATCAGTCTGTTCAGGTCATCTGCCGCCGCCTGTATATCAGCCTGCTGCGATGTGAGGAATTCATATCTTTCTCTGACTGTTTCATATTCCTCGATGGAGCCTGTGTTCACATCGCCCAGCTCTTTCATCCGGCTCTTTACAGCCCGGTTCTCTTTCACCGCCGACGACATGACGAAATCCTCGCTCCTGAAGTCCATTGCCTGTATATATGATATCTCGAAGTCCTCCCAGAGTTTGTTCTTGTATGTATCCAGCTGAGTCTCGTTCTTCGCGTTCTTTATCTCCAGCTCATACTTCTGGCTCTGCAGGCTCTCTATCCTGGAA
>CAVEWO010000404.1:0-2029 GCA_963619345.1 Bacteroidaceae bacterium | reverse complement strand
ATCTATCACTGAGCCAAACCACGAACCCGCGCGCTATATCCTCCGCAACATCCGGAGTCAGGTTGGGCAGTTCCCCTGGAACACCCGTTATCGCAATCCCTCTTATATCGCTTCCGTTCTGCAGTTTTTTATAATTCTTCATTTGCTTATCTCCTAATAAATATGTTTTTCTGTTAAAGTACGGCTGCTTTCGCATCCGCTATATTTATTATAGTCTAAGCCGGGGACACATAAAAGGAATTATTTTCTTTTTTCGACATTGTTCTCATGTGCAAAGCGCAGATACGCTCGATGCATGCTGCCTGCGACAAGCAGCATGACCAGGCTCAGGGCAAACCAGGCAAGCGAAAACAGCGGGCAGACCTGTCCCATTATATTGCCCGGCTGATCCGAATAATCCCAGACATGCCATTTGAACCATATATTCACTATGATGCCGACAAAAAATTCAAATACCGTAAAGATGCAGGCTCCCGCCGCGGCTTTCACCAGCGCGGGAGCCCTGTCATTCTCTTTAAGATAGTAATAAAATGTCAGCAGACATGCTCCCCCGGTCAGCGCCATCGACCAGTGAGTATATCCTCTGAACATATATTCAATTATCGAATAGCCTGCGGCTCCCGTAAAAAACACTATAATACTCATATTTATAGTATCTGCCGGCTGCAGGGATGTAGTCATGTTATTTTTATGAAAATCGCAGCGTTTCGCATGCCGGGTTATTCATCGGATCCTTCGGTTTCTTTGGTTTCCTGGTTTTCTTCAGCTCCGTCCGCTGTGCCGGATACGGCCTCAGCGGCTGCTTCCGCCTGGAGTTCTCCCTCGACGTGCTCCTGAACGTCTGCAGACTCAGCACCTGCAGCCTTTACATGAGGATCCTCAGATCCCTCAGCTTTGTCTGAATCATCCGCTGCTTCCGCTGACTCCATGCTCAGTGCACCGATCGTGTCCTGCATGCCTGTTGGCGCATACAGACTTTCGTCTGCGGCTGCCTCGCATATGCCGGAATTCTGTGCTTTCTGCAGCATGCTTATGATCCTGCCTGCAGCGAACAGGAGCGCGCCGTAAACGAGATAGCTTATCGAACCTGTTACAATATACTGGATCGCGTCGAGCTTCATATCTGACAACTCTATCCCGTAGCTGCTTGCATAACTTACGATGTACATGGAATTGACCACGATCATGTAAATGCTGATCGCTATGAGCACCGCCGCAGCGATGTAAAACGCTTTCACGATTCCTGATGTTTTCTGCCCTGATATCTTTTTTCTGCCTGTTCTGTTTGTCGATCTCATCAAAATTACCTCACATATCATTTATAATTACGTTATTGCTACATATTATTCATCATATGTGTGTAACTGCGATGCAGGAAATATGCTCAGTTTGTGTGCTTTTTTTCTTGTGATTTTCACAGAGCGCATTTACCAGAACTCTATTCGCACACTCGCAGATTTACACGATCACAAACCTGCACACTCGCACGGCCAGTCACACAGCGCCCATTCCTGAGGGCTGCCCGGCTGCGATCCTGCCCGCCCAAAGATCAACGCTCTTCCTTGATAAACTCTGCGATATTGCGGAATTCGATCTCCGCACGTTTTATCATCGACTCATCCGTCGCGAAGGCCACATGCGGCGTAACGACTGTATTCTTTGCGTTTACCAGCGGTTCGTCTGCATCGAGCGGCGGTTCCTTATCAAACACGTCGATCGCAGCGCCCGCGATCCTGCCGCTGTTCAGCGCATCGGCGAGAGCTTTTGTATCGACCACCGGCCCGCGTGCGGTATTTACGAGAACTGCAGTCTCCTTCATGAGCGCCAGCTCTTCTGCTCCGATCATTCCGCGAGGCTCATCCGTGAGCGGCACATGCAGCGAAACCACATCCGCCTGCGCCAGCAGCTCCTCAAGGCTCACATACCGGACACCCGCAGCTTTGCCCGGCGTCCTGCTGTACGCGATCACGTCCATACCGAAAGCAGCTGCAAGCTTTGCAACTCGGGCACCGATCGCGCCGGTCCCCAC
>CAVEWO010000403.1:0-2029 GCA_963619345.1 Bacteroidaceae bacterium | reverse complement strand
AGGCAAGGCTTTTTATGATGAAGCAGCTGCAAAAAAGATAAAGCTTATAGATGCGACATGTCCTTTCGTGGCGAAAATACACAATCTGGTGCACGACACTGAAAAACAGGTCGTGATAGTAGGGGACAGGAACCATCCGGAAGTGATGGGAATCTTCGGATGGTGCAGAAATCCTGCACTGGTAGTCAGCTCGTATGATGAAGCCGCTGATATAGAGGCAGATGACCTGTTCGTAGTCACGCAGACGACCATAAAAGAAGAAATGCTTGACAGTGTCGCAGATGCACTTTCCGCATCCGGCAAGAAGTTTACTGTAAATAATACGATATGCAGTGCGACGACAAAACGACAGCAGGCATGCGAGAAACTGGCACGTGAGTCTGACCTGATGATCGTCATAGGTGGTCGGAAAAGTTCGAATACTAAGAAATTATGTGAAATTTCTAAAAAATTCTGTGCAAATACCTTTTTTGTTGAAAATATTGAAGATTTACCGTTGAAAGAAGTGCAAAAATGTAATAGAATAGGAATAGCGGCGGGCGCTTCGACACCCGAATGCACTATTAAGGAGGTTATTGCCAGAATGAGTGATGTTACACTTGAAAACAATGAATTAAACATGAACGATCTTATGGACGAAATCGAAAAGTCCCTGAGATTACCAAGAGGTGGCGAGATCGTCACAGGGAAAGTTCACCAGGTTACTGACAAAGAAGTTATTGTAAATTTAGGATGCAAAAAGGATGGAATTCTCCCTATCTCAGAGGTGAGCTTAGAAGAAGGTCAAACTTTATCAGACGCGTTTAAAGTCGATGACGAGATCCAGGCAAAAGTTATCAAAACAGATGACGGTGATGGCGGCATTTTACTTTCAAAGAAAAAGCTTGAAATCAGTGCTAACTGGGATGAGATCGTCAAAGCACTTGAAGATAAAACAGTACTTGAAGTCAAAGTAACAAGACCGGTAAACGGTGGAGTTATTGCTGAATACAAAGAAGTATCAGGATTCATTCCGCTTTCACAGCTTTCCGACCACTACGTTGAAAATGCAGAAGAGTTTGTTGGTCAGACTATGGAAGTCAGAGTTTCCAGAGTGGATCAGAGAAGAAACAGAGCTGTGTTCTCGCACAAGCTGTTCCTGAACGAAGAAAAAGACAAGCTTGTTGCAGAGATTTGGGAAAACCTGAACGTCGGCGATGTTGTTGAAGGTACTGTAATGAGATTTACAGATTATGGTGCATTCGTAGATATCGGTGGAATCGATGGACTTCTGCATATTTCAGAGATTTCATGGGGAAGACTCAAACACCCTCAGGAAGTTCTCAGCATCGGGCAGAAGATCAATGTCAAGGTTCTTTCAATGAATGCAGAAAAAGGAAAGATTTCTTTAGGTCTCAAGCAGAATCAGCCTGAGCCTTGGAGCGTTATCGATGAAAACTATCAGGTTGGACAGGTTATTGAAGGCAAAGTAGTTCAGATCAAGGAATACGGTGCATTTGTTGAGCTCGAACCGGGTCTTGACGGACTTGTACATATTTCAGAAGTTGCTCACAAGAGAGTAGGAAATATAAATGATGAACTGGAAGTTGGTCAGATAGTTACGGCTAAGATTCTCGAGATCGATAAGGACAGAAAGAGAATCAGCCTGAGCATCAGAGAGACTATCGAACCGCCTGCAGAAGACGAAGCAGCTGCACAGGAAGCTGAAGCAGACGAGGAATAGTTCATATTTAAGCTATTTAATTTAAGAGATGGTTCGCCATCTCTTATTTTTTTGACGGATGGATTTTCAGCAGATGCGGGGAATATGCCGGCAGGCTGGATTGAAACAACAATGGAAAAGGTATTTTAAGGTATTTTAGATGAAAAAGATATTAGTGAGTCAGTGTCTTTACGGCGGCGAGCCTGTAAGGTATGATGGAAAATCAAAAGCAGAGGATGATCCTAGATTCCTCAGATGGAAGGAAGAAGGAATGCTGATGCCGGTCTGTCCGGAGGTCTTCGGCGGTCTGCCGGTGCCGCGTACAGA
>CAVEWO010000402.1:0-2035 GCA_963619345.1 Bacteroidaceae bacterium | reverse complement strand
ATATATGTCCTCCTGTGTCCTCTTATTTCAGCTTCGTCTCTCACTCCGCCGAGCGACATCCTGACGAACTGTCTTCCTATCGATCTTGCGATGCTCCTTGCGATCGAAGTCTTGCCGACTCCCGGAGGACCTACGAGACAGAGTATAGGACCTTTGAGCCCATTTGAAAGCTGCATTACCGCAAGATACTCAAGAACTCTCTCCTTCACCTTGTCCAGCCCGTAATGATCTTCATTCAGTATTTCTTCAGCCTTGTTGAGATCGATATTGTCTTCACTCTCGTTATTCCACGGCAGTCCGAGTATCGTCTCGATATAGTTCCTGCTCACAGTCGCTTCTGCCGATGACGGCTGCATCTTGGAAAATCTGCTGATCTCCTTTTCTACTTTTTCCTTTGTCTTCTCTTCGAGTTCCAGCTTTTTGAGCTGTTCAGTGAATCCTGCGACTTCGTCTTCCACGTCTTCTGACACACCGAGTTCTTCCTGTATAGCTCTCATCTGCTCGCGCAGATAATATTCTCTCTGATTCTTGTTTATCTGAGACTTTACCTTGCTCGAGATATCATGTTCGATGTTGAGGATCTCGATCTCCTTGGTAAGCATCGTATTGAGGGTCTCAAGACGCTCCTTTGGATCTATTGTCTCGAGAAGACGCTGCTTGTCCTCAAGCTTGATCTCAAGGTGAGATGCGATCATATCCGCCATTCTGCCCGGATCTTCTATCGTAACAACGGATGCAAAGATCTCTGCAGCCAGATTCCTGTTCAGGTTTATATATTCGTCGAAGTTGGAAAGCACAGTCCTCATGAGTGCTTCCGCTTCCGCATCGTCAGCAGGATACTCAGGCTCCTCGATTTTTTTTATGCGGCACTTGAAGTAAGGCACTTCAAACATCACGTCCTGGATAGCACCTCTGCACACACCTTCAACCAGAACTCTTATCGAATCTCCCGGAAGCTTCAGCATCTGCTTGATCTTTCCGACTGTACCCACATGGTAAAAATCTTCTGGAGTAGGCAGATCTGTACCGTCATCTTTCTGCGACGCCAGGAAAATATGCTGGTTGGTCACCATAGCCTTTTCCAGTGCATTTATCGATTTTTCTCTTCCGATATCAAAATGAAGGACCATGTTCGGAAATACCGAAAGTCCTCTGAGCGGGATCATAGGAAGCTGCATTTCATCAGCGTCCGTAACATTTTCCGTTATCTGATCATCCGCTTTTTCCGTATCTATGTCAACATTTGGTTTGTTGTTATCTTCCATACTAATACTACCCTCCATATAACATCGCATCTGCGCCGCTCTGCATTCGGTCTGCGGGCACACGCTTTTTCTGTCATGTCAGAAAAAGGCGACTTACAAAAAGCCGCCTGTCATTTCACTTACGCCGTTTCTGCCTTAGCTTCCTTTTCTTTTGCGAGTCCAGGCTCTGTCAATACAAGTTCAGGATCTTTTTCCGCTTCTACGGTTTCCCTTGTTATTATACACTTGTTCACATCTTCTCTCGAAGGCAGTTCATACATTATGTTGTTCATGATCTTTTCCATGATGCCTCTGAGACCTCTTGCGCCTGTCTTTCTCTCAAGCGCCTGCTCGGCTATCGCTTGAACTGCATCGTCTGTGACTTCAAGTTCAACGTCATCCATCGCAAACAGTTTTCTGTACTGTTTTATCAGCGCGTTCTTCGGTTCGGTAATTATCCTCACAAGAGCGTCTTTTGACAGCTCCTCGAGAGTAACGAGTACCGGAAGTCTGCCGATGAATTCAGGTATCAGACCATACTTGAGAAGATCCTCAGGCTGTATGTTCTTCAGCAGTGCGGACTCATCGACCTTGCTGCCTTCGACATTCGAATTAAATCCTATCGTCTTTTCACCAATCCTTCTCTGTATGACTTTGTCAAGTCCGTCAAATGCTCCGCCGCATATGAACAGCACATTCGTCGTATCGAACTGGAGAAAATCCTGATGAGGATGCTTTCTTCCTCCCTGCGGCGGCACATTGGCCACAGTTCCCTCCAGTATCTTGAGAAG
>CAVEWO010000401.1:0-2038 GCA_963619345.1 Bacteroidaceae bacterium | reverse complement strand
GTACATTATCAGCACGGTCGCCATCAGGAACAGCAGGCCGAGGAAGATGCCGATGAAGAACAGGCCGGTAAATTCCGAGGTGTATGACACTGATTCCACGCTTCGGCACTGGAGCGAGATCGTGCTGCTGCCTGCATCCAGACTGCTGATTGCTGCCAGGGCTTCATCATATGCGCTGCTGATGGCATCGCTGTTTTCTTTGGGATCGCCCTTGATGTCAGTCATATAATTGAAGCTTATGAACGAATGCTCATCGCCCGAAAGCTCTGCAGACGTCTCCAGGATCTTTTCGATCACGGAAATATCCTTCACGATGACAAAGCAGCCGCCGTTTATCGATGCGGTGACATTGCCGTTGCTGATCATCGAATCGAGCTCACGTTTGATATCGAACTGCTGACCGTCGATTGTCATGGTATCGCTTTCCGGAGCGAGATTCCTGGATGAGCCGGTATAGTACACCAGCACGTCGCTGTCACTGGCGAGCTTCATGTGGCTGCCGGTGCAGCGGTTGTAGTCCTCGAGCGGGATGAACACGAAGGTCGAGATCTGGTCGAGCATATTCACTGCAGACGAGCTCTGATATATATCAGGATCTGTAGTGAACCCGTCGGTATTTTCATCGTAGAACGCATTCAGTGAAAGATCGCGGTATGTGATCGCGTCTTTTTCGGCAAGGCCTTCTCTGCTGATCGCATCGTCAAGCATCGAGACTGCTTCAGAAGCGCCCGGGTCGTCCATCGATGCGGTCATCACGAACTCGGACGGGTAGCGTATTTTGAGCATTTCATTAGAGCCCATGTACATGAACATCGTTGCAGATACCATTACCAGCACCATGGTGGAAAGGATGCAGATGTTCGCAAGTCCTACGGCATTTCGTTTCATCCTGTAAAGCATCGACGAGATGCTGATGAAGTGCTTTGTCCTGTAGTAATAGTTCTTGTTTTTTCGCAGCAGCTTGAGCAGCGCGATGCTGCCCGCAGTGAACAGCAGGTAAGTGCCCACAATGACGAGCACGACGGCTGCAAAGAACAGCATGAATGCCGTGATCGGATTCTTTACAGTAACGGCGATATAATAGCCGGCACCCAGAAGGATGACTCCGAGCACTGCCAGCACCCATTTCGCTTTAGGCTCGCGTTCACCTGCGCTGTCACTCCTGAGGAGCTCGACAGGACGCGCTTTGTGTATCAGTCTGATGGAGTTCAGCAGCATCAGCACGAATATGGCGCCTGTCAGAACGAGGCTCTTTGCTATCGCGGAGCCTGATATGTAAAATCCTACAGGCACTGCAGCGCCGAGCATTTTCAGGAGGATCAGGTATATCAGCTTGTCGAGCAGTATCCCGAAAACCGTGCCGCACACTGCGACGACGATATAAGTGTATAAAGTCTCGAACGCGATGATCTTCGCGATGTGGCGCTTTTCCATGCCGAGGATATTGTAAAGCCCGAACTCGCTCTGCCTGCGTTTCAGCAGGAAGCTGTTGACATAAAACAGGAAGATGACGGCGAAGATCGAAACGATCAGCTGTCCCACGCTCATGTAAGACCTGATTATGTTGCCGCCCCACAGCTCGGTCAGGTTGCTGTTGTCTCCGAGCGAGCATATTATGTAATATATCGCCGCCGTGAACGTGCAGGCGATCATGTACGGCAGATATATCCTGCGGTTTTTGACGATGTTGCTGAATGCCATGCCGGGGTAGATCCTAATCATTGCGACCACCGCCTGTCGCCATTGTCGTGAGGGTGTCGGAAATGCGCTGGAACATCTCTTCGGAAGTGGCGTTGCCGCGGTACATCTGGTGGAAGACCGTTCCGTCGCTGATGAAGAGGACTCTGCCTGCGTGGCTCGCGGCCTTGACCGAGTGGGTCACCATCACGATGGTCTGTCCTTCGCGGTTGATCATGCTGAAAAGCTTCAGCAGTTCGTCTGCGGAGCGCGAGTCGAGTGCGCCGGTCGGTTCGTCCGCCAGGATCAGCTGCGGCGAGGTTATCAGTGCGCGGGCGACTGCTGCGCGCTGCTTCTGGCC
>CAVEWO010000400.1:0-2043 GCA_963619345.1 Bacteroidaceae bacterium | reverse complement strand
AGGAAATGGTAAGGATATTTATGTCCCTTGTTCTTTCTGCCTGTAGGGATTGAAAAAACCTCGAGGAAAAAGTATAATTACCTGGACATGAGCATGCCGCTCATTAAATTTTTGCTTGCTGGTTAGAAAAAACTAACCGACAAGACAGAAAATAGTTTTACGTAAACCGAAATCTGCACACACGGAGGAATGATATATGAAGATGAAAATAGAAAAGGACACTGTCCAGGAAACCTTGATAATACCGCTTTACGCGAGAAAAATGTGCTCGGAGCTGTTCCCGCAGCTTTTCTGCGATGAGGCGGCGATCAGACTGATCGATGAAGTCGATTACGATTTTTCGGAGCTGGCGAAGAAAGCGGAAAGCACTGTGCAGCAGTTCGGATTCCTGGAGGTGGCGATGCGCCAGAACGATCTTGCGTGGGAGGTGCGCGACTATCTGAAGTCGCATCCGAAGGCTGCGGTCGTGAATCTCGGCTGCGGGCTCGACAACACGGGGCGCAGCTGCGACAACGGCGAGTGCCGGATCTACAATCTGGATTTTCCGGATGTGGTCGCTGTGAGGAACGAGCTGCTGCCGGCCGGCGAGCGCGAGGAAAACATAGGCTGCGATCTGAACGATACCGGATGGTTCGACAGGATCGACGCGCAGAACGGTGCGGTGTTCTATGCGGCGGGGGTCTTCTACTATTTCCTGACGGATCAGGTGAAGGCACTCGTGCAGAAGATGGCGGAGCGCTTCCCGGGCGGCAGGCTTGTGTTCGACGCGGCCGGAAAGTCTGCGGTCAAGATGATGCTGAAGACGTGGATAAAGGATGCGCAGATCAAGGACGTAGGCGCATATTTTGCTGTTGCAGATGCAAAGCGGCAGCTGTCCGGCTGGTCGCAGGACATCACTGTATCCAGCCGCGGCTATATGCTTGGGTATCAGAGTCTCGATGATCCTTCGGTCAAAAGGCTGTACAGGCTTCTTGCAAAGGCAGGCGACGGTATGATGAAGATGCAGATCGTCCGTATAGATTTCAATGAAAACAGATAGCGCGATCATGACGTGACATATACGCATGTGCAGGGACATGTGCGTTTTGCACGAAATGCAGGCGCGATATTTCCCTCTGCTAAAAACTCAGTCCCGCTGGTGTGCAGGGCTGAGTTTTGCTATAAGTGCGCCCGGTGGCGCATCGTGATCGCAGGCCGTCACGCGATCATGAGTTCGGCGGAGTGAAGGACGGCGGTGCGGCCTTCGTGTCTCCGAACGCGTTTGCAGGCGACGGAGTGGAAAGATCGAAGTACATCCTTGAATCCTCGGTGACGCCGAAGTCGTGGTTTGATCCGGTATCCTGGATCTTGTTGAAGGCTTCGCGGAAAAGCGCATTATGTGCTTCTTCTCGGTTGAGCAGGAAATCTATAGTCTCCCTGACCTTCTTGTCGTCGATCTGTCTGTAAAGGTATTCGTATACGACTTTTGCGCGCTGCTCCGAAGCGATATTCGAGAGCAGGTCGGCGCACAGGTCGCCGGTTACAGTCACGTAGTCGCCTGTCCATGAATAACCGGAAGAGTTGACCAGCCCCGGACTGAGCCCCAGCTGCACGTGGGTCTGGATCTCGCCTGCGCCGACAGCCTTGGCATCCACATCATGACCGTTCAGCAGATTGATCGTTTCTGCGACCATCTCCATATGGCTCAGCTCTTCGGCAGCGATGTCCATGAACAGATCCTTGATCGTCGGATCCTTTATGCGGAAACTCTGCGACATGTACTGCATCGCGGCTTTCAGCTCGCCGTTGCCGCCGCCGAGCTGTTCCTGCATCAGCGCTGCGTAGTGCGGATTCGGCCTTTCCACAGCGACAGGATGGAATAATTGTTTTTCGTGTTTGAACATAGCGTTGAACCTCCTTCCTGATAGTATCTGCATGAATGCTGAAAAATATTCGCTCTTTAAAAAATCGCGTATATGATGTATGATTAGTTACAACAAACGCCAAAGCAAAAAAGCTCAGAAACAGGGGGACAGTGAATGGAACGATATTTAAAAGAGACAC
>CAVEWO010000399.1:0-2043 GCA_963619345.1 Bacteroidaceae bacterium | reverse complement strand
GAAACAGAGGCAGGCTTTCGGAGATGAAGTATTCGCTTGCTGAATGCGGTTTCGCCAAAATATACAGCATAGCAGTGAGCAAAGAGGGAAGCATACCGATCACAAACAGCCTTGCAGCAGAGTATGGATATGATCCAAAGAAGATCTTCGAGGATGCTGAGCGCAATACGCCGGAGATGTATCCGGCAGTATTCGAGGACCTGCAGGATATCGTAATGGATCTTGCGATGCCGGGGAGTCCAAGGCTCACACTTCTGTCTGAAAGAGAAAGCTTTGACAAAAGCTCTGATATGTATCTGCTTTCAAGCAGAGATATGACGAACGGGGCAGCGACCATATTTTATCCCGATGTAAAGGAAAAGATAGCAGAAGTGATAGATGGCAGCTACTATGTGTTGCCGAGCTCCACGCATGAGCTCATGATAGTCCCATGCAAAAGCGGCATACCGCCGGAGCATCTCAGGCAAACAGTAAGAAAAGTGAATGAGATAATGGGAGCGGAAACTGAGGTGCTTTCCGACCGCATCATGAAGTATGATAAGGACGTGAAAGAGCTCAAGGTCGTAAAGGAAGAAAGAGATAAGGATCAGGAAAGGGGAAGATAGATTTGGAAGTAAGGATAAACCGGGAGATCCGGGAGTATACAGAATCGGTATTTTTCGGACTGTCGCTGAGGCAGTTCTTTTTTTCTGCCCTGGCATGTGCGGTGGCAGTCGGGACATATTTTCTGCTGAGACCCGTTTTAGGGCTTGAAGCTGTCAGCTGGATATGCATACTGGCAGCATTTCCGTTTGCCATGATCGGATTCGTGAAGTACAACGGGATGAGTGCAGAAAAGTTCATAGCAGCATGGGTGAAATCGGAGATACTGATGCCAAAGCATCTGACATTCGGAAACACCAATATGTACTGCCGGCTCATGACGGAAGCGCAGAAGCAGCAGGAAAAAGCAAAGAAGAAAAGATGCAGAGAAAGAAGGAGGAAACATGATAAAGACACTGAACAGAACGCTTAAACAGGACAGGGAAAGGTTCACACTGCCGAAAAACGTGCAGGACATCATCCCGGTGCAGAGCGTATATCCGGACGGGATATTCCAGACGGGAAAGAACAAATTCAGCAAGACATTCAGATTCGAGGACATCAACTATTATGTGGCGTCTGCCGAAGACAAAAAGGCGATGTTCCTCGGGTATTCGGAGATACTCAATGCACTCGACAGCACTGCGGTGACGAAGCTCACTATAAACAACCGCAGGCTGAACCGAGCAGACTTCAAGAGAAAAGTCCTGATCGGCATGAAGGGAGACAGTCTTGATGTTTACAGAAAAGAGTATGACGATATGCTTTCCGGAAAGGCTGCAGATGCGAACTCCATAGTACAGGAAAAATATATCACCATAACTGTGACGAGAAAAGACATAGAAGAGGCGAGGACATATTTCAGACGTGCAGGGGCAGAGCTCATGGCGCACTTTTCCCAGATGGGATCAGACTGCACGGAACTGGATCCAAAGGAGCGCCTGCGTATCATATATGATTTTTACAGAGCGGGTGAAGAGACATCGTTTCATTTCGATTTCAAAGACAGGATGAGGAAAGGTCATGACTTCCGCGACTATATCTGCCCGGACTGTTTTGAAAACGAGCGCGATCATTTCAGGATCGGTGACAGATACGGCAGAGTATTTTTCCTGAAAGACTATGCATCCTTCATCAAGGACTCCATGGTAGCAGATCTGACGGAACTCGACCGTGACATGATGCTTTCCATAGACATCATCCCGGTGCCTACAGATGAAGCTGTGAAGGAAGTGGAGTCAAGGCTTCTTGGAGTCGAAACGAACATAACGAACTGGCAGAGGAAGCAGAACCAGAACAACAATTTCTCGGCTGTGGTGCCTTACGACATGGAGCTTCAGAGAAAGGAAAGCAAGGAATTTCTTGATGATCTTACGACCAGGGATCAGAGGATGATGTTCGCCGTCATCACCATCGTGCATACGGCCGATACGAAAGAGGCTCTTGATAATGACACTGAGG
>CAVEWO010000398.1:0-2045 GCA_963619345.1 Bacteroidaceae bacterium | reverse complement strand
GGCTTATACTGCTTGAGCTCCGTCGTTGGAGATTCATCTGCAATATAGTCAACATCTTCCGTTTCCGGGTTCATGCTGATCGTCAGCTCCGTAGACTTTTTTATCCTCTTCCACACCGGCGCGCTCGCTGAAGCCTCTGCGGTGTCCAGGAATAATCCTATCTGATGTTTCTTAATCATTTGTTCTCGTCCTTTCGTACTTTATCGATATCGCCAGCTGATAGACAGCCTCTGTCTCGTCACGGCTCATCATGTAAAACGTATCAGCTACACTGATCTCGCAGACTTCATAGCCGATCTGCGGGTATGCTTCTGCCATCTCCTGAGCTTCGACCCAGTTTTCGACCTGTTCAAGGTACTCATCTGTGTCGATACGCTCGTCTATGAGCTGTGCAGGCTGCTGAAACAGCAGATAATATGTTTCCGTTACTATGCTGCTGCCGTCGATCAGTTTCTCTACCGTCCTTGCCGGCTGCTTATAAATGCCAAGCGCCTGAAGCTCGGCCGGCAGCTGGTTCACGTCTATCGAGCCGGCATTTTCTATAAGCGGGCAGGCTTCAAACCATTCCACTATTCCTTTGATTTTGCTCATCTACCCTCCTTTGTCCTTGCTCCGGCGAGTTTTGCAGCGCCCCTCAGGATCGCTTCTCTACCGCCTTCATTGAGCATGCGCTCAAACCAGTAGTTGCCGCGCCTTGGAGCGCCCTGAAACTCGGCGGGCTCATAGTACCATCTTCGTGCATATGGCGTATCATATATTACAAGCCCTGATCCTACGCTGGTGTTTATCACGCCCGACGCATTCAGGTCTCCGTTGTCCCACGGCACATAAGGCGCGCATTTTCTCAGCACTTCGCTGTCGATAAACTCCTGAACCTTTCCGCGCGATCCGAGCTCTCGCTCTGCGATTATCTTATCCGCATCACACTCGATACGCTCAAGCCTTATCTTCATTTCGCCATCACCTTCCAGTGCTTCAGCTGCTGCCGCAGCGTATTGTCAGATACCGCGTAGATCGTGGCCACAGGATCGTACTTTTTGCGCAGACTCGTTATCGTAAAGTCTGCAGTGATCGCATCATCAACCTCTCCAAGCACGATTACGTCAAGGTTACCGGTCCCGAAAGTAAAGCCTTCACCTGTAAAGGCTTTAGGCTCAACGTATCCGGTGCGCACCGGCACAGTCAGGCTGACCTCTTGCGTGACCACGATCCTGCCGCTCGTATCCACGGTCTTTGACACCTTGTCTTTCCACTGTACACCCGGCAAAACTGTTTTAAACCACTGACCTTTGTAGTGATTAAACAGCGTTACCGTATCTGTGAATAATACGCTACTCATAGCCGCCTCCCTCGTCCTCTATGACAAACGAAAGCAGCCCCGCTGGTAAATAGTTCTCTGCAATGCTGTAAAGCTTCTGTGAGGTCAAGCCAGCCGCCCCGTCAGCCTCTGTTACAAAGCTGACGGAGTAGCCGTCATTTGATACTGACTTGACCGTCTTCCCATCGACTGCTGCGGCTGTTTCCGCGGTCAGCTGGTCGGCCATCTCGCAGACAGCATAGGCGAGCAGATCTGCAGTGTCCTGATCGTCCGCATCAGCAGCACGGCCGAAGGTTATCTTATCGATGAACCTGCTCGCCTTATATGCGCCTCGGTTAAAATCGGTCTCTGCAGCCGCGCCGCCGTAAGTGTCCGTATAAAAAGAGTAGGTCGCATACACTTTCATAGTGCAGCCCCTACTCTTTAAGAAGAGCAATCAGCTCGTCCTTTGTCATTCTATCGTCGTATTCGACTCCGGCGCCCTCAAGCTTTTCCTTCAGCTCTGCTTTCGTCAGGTCTGCAAGTTCTGCTTGCACAGTGCCGTCGAATACAAGTCCCACGATTCGCCCCATGTGTACCTCCTATGCCTTGTGGTGCAGATAGATACCGGCTCTCTTGTTTTCGTAGATGTCGACAAGACCGTACTTTCTGTACTTCTGGATGTATCCGTCGGACTTCTGATTGTCCTCAGGTCTGATGATGTTCGATGCGACATGCTTGTTGAACT
>CAVEWO010000397.1:0-2048 GCA_963619345.1 Bacteroidaceae bacterium | reverse complement strand
GTAAGCGCTTGAAAACAGGGTGCCTTTAACCACTACTCGTAATATGAGATAATCATCTAAAATACAACTGGTTGGAAATACACTTTTTAGAGTGTTTCCCAGTGTTTCTGAATTCGCAAACACTCTAAAAGTTTCGTAAACCGGTGCAATGAAAAGGTGATCATATGGATAAGGTAACAACTGTAAAATCACAGATAAAGCTCAATCACTGGGCTCAACTCATCAAGGAATGTCAGAATAGTTCTCTGACCATTAAAGAATGGTGTGATAGCAATAACGTCAGCAAGGATCAGTACTACTACTGGCTCAGAAAGCTGCGTGAGCATGCTGTTGCAAACATTCCGACAACAATGCCGAATGATATGTATGTACCGAAAGACGATGTTTCATTCGGTAAACTTCAAGTAAACGTTCCTGTATGCACAAGCAAAGCTGTTGTGACCATCCATATGGCAAATGCGACTGTTGAGATCACTGAAGGAACATCGCAGCAGACCGTTGAGGCAGTGCTCAGAGCACTGAGTCAATTATGATCGGTGATATATCTTTAGCTGAAAATGTATACATAGCCTGCGGTCATACCGATATGAGAAAATCAATAGATGGACTGACAGCTCTCGTTCAGGAGCATTTTAAAATGGATCCGTTTCAGTCTGCAGTATTCATATTCTGCGGTAAAAAGCGAGACAGGATAAAGGCGCTCATCTGGGAGGGCGATGGCTTTACGCTTTTGTACAAACGATTGGCTGATGGAAAATTTCAATGGCCTCGCAATGAAGAAGAGATGAGACCGATAACGTGGCAGCAATTCAGATGGCTGATGGAAGGTCTTCAGGTGGAGCAGAAAAAAGCTATCAGACCTGTCGTTCCTGGTTCGGTATACTGATATCAAAAAATGCCTTAAAGCATTGAAAATACTGGCTTTTAAGCGTATTATATGGTACAATATCCTTAGCAAAAAACGTGAAAGGATACCCGGATATGTCAGCTAAGGACGATCGAATAGAACAGCTTGAATATGAACTTGCAAGACGTGACGCTACTATCGTTATGTTAAAGAGTTCTATCGACAGACTGAATCAACAGATAGAAAACCTGACAGAAGCGATCATGCTGATGCGCCGTGAAAGATACGCTCCGTCAAGCGAGCAGACTCCAAAGTCAAAGTCAAAGTCTGATGGAGAAAATGAACAGATGTCGATATTCAATGAAGCCGAAGTATCCGCTGACGCCCGTGTCACTGAGCCGATAAAAAAGGATAAGAACGGTCTGTCTGTGCGTAAAGACCGTACATCAAGGGATCTCAAGCTTAAAGAGATCGATATGGATGAGATAGAGTATCATGCAAGTGAAAAAAGTCTCTTCTGCAAGCGTTGCGGGACTAAATTGAAGATCCTCGGTAAAGAAGTCGTAAGAGAAGAACTTCAATATATACCTGCGCAGATCAAGGTCATCAGACATATCCGCATAGCGTACGAATGTCCAAAATGCAAGCACAGTGACCGTCCATACATATTAAAGACGAAAGTGCCGCAGTCATTGATGAATCATTCACTTGCGTCAGCAAGCTCAGTTGCATATGTTATGTATCAGAAATATGTCAATGCAGTACCTCTGTATCGACAGGAAAAAGAATGGGAACGCATGGGACTGGCGCTCAGCCGAGCTACACTTGCGAACTGGATCATCAGATGTTCGGAAGACTACTTTTCTCCGGTGATAGAGCATATGCATGATGAACTCATCAAGCGTTACGTCATCCATGCTGACGAGACACCGATACAGGTCCTTAAAGAAAAGGACAGGACTCCACAGTCAAAGTCATACATGTGGGTATATCGCACCGGCAATGATGGAAAAGCGCCGGTCATCATTTTTGACTACAAGCCTTCCAGGAGCGGAGAAAACGCTGTCAGGTATCTGAAAGACTTCAAGGGCTATGTGCAGTGTGACGGATATTCAGGCTACAACAAATTGACTGATGTCGTCAGATGCGGCTGCTGGGCTCACCTCAGACGAAAGTTTGTGGAAGCCATACCAAATGGAAA
>CAVEWO010000396.1:0-2049 GCA_963619345.1 Bacteroidaceae bacterium | reverse complement strand
TTCCATGACTGACATGTCGCGAAAAGAAATACTGCCAGCCGTTGAAAAATACGCAAAGAGCATCGCAGACACATGCCTGTCCAAGACGGCCGCAGTCCCGGGCCTTTCCTGCAGATACGAGCAGAAGCTCATCGCAAGGCTTTCCGGACTGGCAGACGAGATCGACGAAGCTACGTCGGCACTCGAATCAGCGATCATCAAGGTCAGAGCAGTCAGCGATATAACAGAATCAGCGTGCATGATACGCGACGTGATACTTCAGAAAATGGCTGAGCTGCGCGTTGTCTGCGATGAAGCGGAAACGCTGACAGCCAGAGAATACTGGCCGTTCCCTACATATGACAGACTGCTCTTCGGAGTAAAGTAAAGGAGGAATAACAATGTGTTCTATCATGGGTTACTGCGGTCCCTGCGCCGCAATGCATGAATTTATAGATGGATTTGACAAGACAATATCAAGAGGTCCGGACGACAGCCGCATCACCGGCACCGGAAACGGTCTGCTGGCTTTTCACCGTCTGGCTATCATGGGACTGACACCCGAAGGGATGCAGCCGTTCGAGCTCGACGGCAGCTATGCCGTATGCAACGGCGAAATCTACGGATTCGAAAAACTCAAGTCCGAGCTCTCCACCAGGTATGAATTTGCAAGCGGTTCCGACTGCGAGATCATTCTTCCAATGTACAGGGAATACGGCACTGACATGTTCTCGATGCTCGACGCTGAATTCGCGATGATAATATATGACGCTGAGACGGACAGCTATATCGCCGCCAGAGACCCGATCGGCATCCGCCCTCTCTATTACGGTCACGACATCCGCGGGACTATAGTATTTGCAAGTGAACCGAAAAACCTCACAGGTCTTTGCGCCCGCATCAGACCGTTCCCGCCGGGACATTACTATAAGGACGGAGAATTCGTATGCTACTGTGACATCGCACAAGTCAGCAGCATCATCGCTGACGATACCGAAACGGTATGCCGCAGGATACGTGAAAAGCTCACTGCCGGAGTCGGCAAGAGACTGATCGCCGATGCCAAGGTCGGATTCCTGCTGTCAGGCGGGCTGGATTCATCGCTGGTATGCGCCATCGCCGCCAGAGAAAGCAGCACGCCGATACGCACCTTTGCGATAGGCATGAGTGAAGACGCTATCGACCTCAAATACGCGAAACAGGCCGCAGACTATATCGGCAGCGACCACACCGAGGTGATCATGACGAAGAAGCAGGTCCTCGACTCGCTGGAAGAAGTCATCAGCATACTCGGCACCTACGACATCACTACTGTCAGAGCCAGCATGGGCATGTACCTGCTCTGCAGATGGATACACGAAAACACCGACATACGCGTACTTCTCACAGGCGAGATATCCGACGAGCTTTTCGGCTACAAATACACCGATTTCGCGCCTTCCGCAAAAGAGTTCCAGAAAGAATCAGAAAAGCGCATACGCGAGCTGCACATGTACGACGTGCTCCGCGCTGACCGCTGTATCTCTGTAAATTCACTGGAGGCGCGCGTTCCGTTCGGAGATATCGACTTCGTAAAATACGTGATGGCAGTAGACCCTGCAAAGAAGATGAACATCTACGGCAAGGGCAAATACCTGCTGCGGCACGCATTCGAAGGCGACTATCTCCCCCACGACATACTTTTCCGCGAAAAAGCCGCATTCTCAGATGCCGTAGGGCACTCCATGGTCGACTACCTGAAGGAGTATGCCGAGAACCTCTACACGGATGCAGAGTTTGAAGAAAAATCCCGCCGTTTCGGATACGCCGCACCGTTTACGAAAGAATCCCTGCTATACAGAGAGATCTTCGAAAAGTACTATCCGGGACAGGCCGAAATGATCGCGGGTTTCTGGATGCCTAACGCCTCATGGGAAGGCTGCGATGTAAAGGACCCATCAGCCAGAGCGCTTTCAAACTATGGAGCCAGCGGACTTTAGCCGCTGGCTTTGCTTGTCTCTGCACGATTGTCCCTTAAAGAAAAAATCCTGAAGCAACTGCTTCAGGATTTTTCATGGTGCGGCCTACCGG
>CAVEWO010000395.1:0-2058 GCA_963619345.1 Bacteroidaceae bacterium | reverse complement strand
GCATAGAGATGGGCTGCACAAGACAGCTGTTCGACCATCCTGAGCTGCCGGTGCTGAAACCGTATGAAGAAAAGCTTTCAGTCGACGACGGCATACGCAGCTATACGATAAACAACGCATACCAGATGCATATGGATGACGAGCTCGGATCGATCGAGGCCGGCAAGTACGCCGATCTGGTAATACTTGAGAAAAATCTGTTTGACGTTCCGCTCAATGAGATTCATAATATAAAAGTATGTGAAACGATAATGAACGGAAAAACGACGTACAGCAATTGCTAAAGACGGCGATGTTCGCGCCTGTTTGTACGGTTGTGAAAAGGAAGGCAGATATGAACGCAGAACTGGAAAAAATACTCGAAAAATACAAGGATGAGATGGTGGAAAAGCTGCAGGAATTCATCAGGATAGAGTCCGTGGCGGCAGCTAAAGGTAAGGAGTGCACGAAAGAGACTCCTTTTGGCAAAGGCTCAGCGCAGGCGCTGCACTTCATGATGGATCTCGGCAGAGAAAAAGGCTTTTCAGTCATAAATTACGACAACATGATCTGTGAGCTGGATTTTGGTGAGCGAAAAGATGAAGCCGTGGGGACGATAGGACACGCGGATGTAGTGCCGGCAGCGGGAGTCTGGAAGTATCCGCCTTATGGGGGAGAGATACATGACGGCAGGATATACGGCCGCGGCGCCATGGATGACAAGGGACCGACGCTGGCCGCATTTTACGCGGTCCTCGCGATAAAAGAAAGCGGACTGCCTCTTTCTAAAAATATCACGCAGATCATCGGAGGCCATGAAGAGGGCGGATATTTCCCGTGTCTGCGGCATTACCTGGAAAACGCAGAACGCATTCCTGCGCACGGCATCGTGCCGGACTCGTATTTTCCTATATGTTTTTCGGAGAAGCATTTTGTCGGACTGCAGTTCACTGCCGGTGAAAAGCGCCGGATCATTCCTGCGGGCGGGAACTCCGGAGCCGCAGAGATGGCAGGCATAACGGCAGGAGATGCAGCAGCTGAAAGCGCCGCAGAGATGGCAGGGCATAGGCGTATCCTTAAAAGCATAACCGGCGGGAATGCGATAAACATAGTTCCGCCGCAGGCTGAGGCTGTGTTCTGCGATGAAAACGGCAATATCACAGAGACGATCAGGGAAAGCGGTACGGCGGCACACGCGTCGATCCCGGAACAGGGCGACAATGCTATCGCTAAGCTGCTCAGGAGGCTGGCTCAGATGGAGTTCGAACCGGCGGATATCTGTGAAGCGGTAAAAGAGCTGCCTAAGCTGATGTGCAGCGATACCAACGGCCGCGGACTCGGCATTGCAGTGAGCGATGTCACCGGAGAGACCACTAATAACGTCGCACTGATAAAGTACAGCGAGGGCAGACTTTCCATAATATCGAATGCGAGACTGCCGCTTTCTCTCAGCTGCAGCGAGATGGAAAAACGCATAGCGCATGCTCTCGAAGGCAGCAGATGGAGTTTTAGAGCCACAGGCTTTATGGAGGGATTTTATATAAATCCGGAAGATGAGCCGGCGAAGACTCTTATCGACGTGTACCGCGAAGAGTCCGGTGATATGAAGTCGCAGCCTTTCGCCAACGGCTGCGGATCGTACGCACGTCTGCTTCCGGGATTCATCCCGTTCGGCATGGCGCAGCAGAGCGGGTCGCTCCCGTTCCACGTAGAAAACGAATACATAGAGATCGAAGAGTTTTTTGAGACAGCGAAAATATATGCCGAGGCGCT
Source organism: Bacteroidaceae bacterium (assembly GCA_963619345.1). Classification (GTDB taxonomy): domain Bacteria; phylum Bacillota; class Clostridia; order Peptostreptococcales; family Anaerovoracaceae; genus Lentihominibacter. The sequence goes on along the minus strand of CAVEWO010000395.1, from coordinate 306 downwards.
GTACAGGATGGCGAAGTAAATGCGCAGCAGCTGCCGGTCTTTCGATCGATGAACTGAGAAAATGCAGCAGGACGGTCAGTGGAGCTGACGCCCTGCTGTGTTATGCGCTTTAGCTCTGGCTTTGGCTGGCTGCCGGTTCGCAGACCGGCATCAGGCTGATGAAATCAAATGACTGCGCAGTGGCGGGAACACCCGCAGCGCAGTCATTTTTGTATAAGGAAAATCCCGCGTTTGACGCGGGGATCATTTTTTCGGATCTATAATTTTTTTGCTGCCGTCTCTGCATCGCGTGACGCTATATAGACC
>CAVEWO010000394.1:0-2059 GCA_963619345.1 Bacteroidaceae bacterium | reverse complement strand
GGCTCCCAATGTCATCATGTAGGTTGAATTATACTACCTCGTCGCACATCTCAGGATATGATACTCGGAATATGTGATGTGCATTTTCTGCACTTTTCTCTAATCAAGTTTAATTATAATTATATTGTATGTTAATTTCAAGTAAATAATTCGATATTTTGATGATGGAAACGGCGTATTTCTGTGTGACGATCATCACGCGTTCGCATGCTGATCGATGTGCCGCAAAGCGTCTGTCACGCCTGCTCCCTGCCACCACGGCTTTTTATATACTCTCTGATCTGCTGTTCATCTTTCTCTTCGAGCATTTTTTCTCCGGCCAGCGATTCCATATGATGTGTGAACTCATGATAAAGAGTCTCCCGCATTTCTTCGATCAGCCGTTCTCTGCTGCTGCCCGCAAAAAGTTCACAGAACGAGCCATAATATATCTCTATCAGCCTGCCCATCGACGGACTATGCACATAAGTGCCAAGCACCCACAGATCCGCAGCCTTTGCATAAGGGCTAAGCTTCCTGTCCGGCAGTATAAGTATGCCGCCGTTCAGATCACGATAAAATTCATCCGGCAGCTCATGCGCTATATCATCCATTATTTCCGTGAATTCATCTATAGATATCATAATATCATGCTCCCCGATCTCTCTGATGCCGATACGGCGCTGTGCCGGTCCCATCCTTGATGCCGTCTATTATAATATATCCGGCCGTAAAAAGTCTATAGCTGCGTGTCGTCTTATTATTCATGTAGGGTCATTAATACGAAGTTATTCATATTCATACACTATGCATAATGGATCAGCGCTTATCACGACACCCAAATGTATATTATCAGCGCTCGAAACAGGTGTTTTGTGACAGTCGATTGTATCTTTTCCAGCTATTTTGCCCTCGTTTCGTAACATAACCACTGCCACGATGATTTTCATATATGCCCGTTAAGCTCATCATGAATATTTATGCATTTTATCGCCCGCAACGCACGTTTTCACGAATAAATATGCATCCACATTTTTCCTCAAAACACTGATGTTACAAAAAGTCCAAAAATCGCATGATTTCATACATTTGACATATATTTACATGTGATACCTTCTGCCCAGCCATGAATCGCACGACATTTTCAACAAGTCTCATTCACTTTTAGTACTTAAAGTCTAGTTCTGATTCATGCCAAACGGCTCATATGTTAAGAGTTTTTTCTTCCAAAGTGTTTCAGTATCGATAATCTGTTTATCTGATAATGATTTCGGAAGTACCTGCAATACGGAAAACTGAAAATTTCTCGAACTGTGTTTAGAATTTTTCAGATGTTCAATAATGCCCTTATTATTCCCGTGTCCGCCGGTAGAAACATATACCGACCATCGTCCCAGCAAACCGTCATAACCATATGTAGAACCAACATAACGATCGCCTGTTTTAGTATCAACGATCATATAAACCGCATTGACTGAAGACATCGCTGCATGCCACAATTCATAATCAGTGTCATTTTCTACTACTTCTTTTAATTGCTCAAATGTGAGAAGCAGATTCTCAAAGCCGATAAATCTTTTCCGAGTCTTTGCTTGTATGGCAATAATGGGTTTATCTGTTGTACCTTTCTGATGCCACATACGCGCTGAGTTACCCCAGTCTATTACAAGCTTTCCTTCATATTCTTTCAACAAATCGATATATTCAAGGTCAAAGAATGCTTTTTCTCCACGGTATTCATTTGCTTCACAATAAGGTAATCCAGTCGGGCAAACATCTGGCGTGTCAGGAACAGATCCTTTTACCAGATAGCATGAATGCAGCCTGGCATAAGTACCACCGTCGCTGATAAATGTGATCCAATAAGTATAACCCTTGCTGAACCCAGCTTTTTGATGTTGTGTATATTCATGTGCCTTGCCAGCATTATAGCACTCCCTGAACTTTTCCTCAGAAAATGCATGCCTTATAAGCTTCACTTTTTTCGGATCAAGCCCCACATTATTTAGAATATCAGAAAAATTTAAGATCGCCATACCTTTTACTCCTTCTCTCATGATATATACTTGCTATATGTCAC
>CAVEWO010000393.1:0-2061 GCA_963619345.1 Bacteroidaceae bacterium | reverse complement strand
ACGTATGCATGTTATCTGGCGACAGAGGGTGCATGCGTTTTTTTATTATCAAAAAACCAAAAAACCCAACGAGTGGGTTTTCTGGTTTTTGGCGAGGCACGAGGGACTTAAGCAAATGCTGCGCATTTGCCGTTCATCGCCTGCATATTCATTACGGCTCGAACACTTCGCTATATAAACATCCATGATGTTTATATGACGCTCAGGCTCTTTCAAGTTCGAGTCCTTTGCATCATCAAAAAAACCAAAAAACCCGACAAGCGGGTCTTTTATGTTTGGCGAGGCACGAGGGACTCGAACCCCCAACCGACAGATTCGAAGTCTGCGACTCTATCCATTGAGCTAGTGCCCCCAAATGTATATAATTGACTATATGATTATAACCGATGTTTATACGTGTATCAAGGGATTTATTGACATTTATCTGAAAATGGCGCATAATAAAGGGCACCTGAATTTTTTAGGCAGGGGATGTGAGTTGGAAACGCATCCGGTAAAATCAATACGGTCGGTACGATTTTGCTGCTAAATCGGCGGGATTCGGCCTGATACAGTAAGGAATTTATGTTTATGTTTAAAAAAATATTTGGAAAATGGAGTGGTAAGTTCAAAGTGCTCCCGGAGTCGGTAGGACTTTCGGTAGTGATACTCATATTACTGTTTGTAGAAGCGTTTTTTATTTTCCTGATGAGTGTACTGGATATACTGCCTGCGAAGTTTGCGATAGCAGTACTGCTGGCGCTGTTCCTGGCTGACCTGGGGACATTCAAACTGCTCAACTGCAGGAAACGGGTGACGAATCAGCGTCTGGTAGGACTTATCCTGACGGTGATAATCATCAATGTGCTGTTTATAGGCAGCAACTATCTGTACAATACATACGATACATTCCAGAAGATCAGTGAGGAAAAGGCGCAGGTCGAGGAGTATCATGTTATCGTTCTCAAAGATGGCAGCTATCAGAAGCTCAGAGATATCGAGGGTCAGACAGTATATGTCATGAGTTCGGAATCCAAAATGTATAAAGAGGCTAAGGAAAGGCTGCTGACAAAGATAGATGTCGAGTATTCAGAGGAGGCAGACAATTCTTCAGTTGGCGCACATCTGCTGGATGGAAGCCAGAAAAGCGACGAGATAATTTTCGTCAGCAATACGAATTATGAACTGCTTTGCGAAAACAATAACAAATTCGAAGAAACCACGAAGATACTGTACAGCATACCGATCACAGTAAAAAGTGACGATTTTGCCAAGCGAGTGAATGTTACAGAAGATCCTTTCAATGTGTATATCACAGGGATGGATGTCTGGGGCGGTATCGATCAGATAGCAAGAAGTGATGTAAATATGGTGATGACCGTCAATCCGCAGACCAAGACTATTCTGCTGACGTCGATACCTAGAGATTCATATGTTACCCTGCATTCATTCGGTGTAGCCGACAAACTGACACACTCAGGCATATATGGTGTGGAAGAGACTGTAGATACGGTAGAAGACTGGCTCGGCTACGATATGAACTACTATATCAAGGCTAATTTCTCGATGCTGGTTGATATAGTGAATGCCATAGACGGAGTTGATGTATATTCTGATTTTGAATTCAAGTCAAGTGTAGCGGACTATTATTATGTTCAGGGAGAAAATCACCTTGACGGTATGGCGGCACTGTATTTTGCACGTGAACGAAAATCGTTTGAAGATGAGGATATCGAGAGAGGCAGAAACCAGCAGAAGGTGCTGAAGGCTATGATCAGCAAAGCGACGCAGAGCAAGGTTATCCTTACGAAATATACACAGCTGTTGAATGCTGTTGAAGATGAGATGCAGACGAATATGTCAGAAAAAGATATATCATCTCTCGTAAAAATGCAGATAAACGATATGGGCAAGTGGACGATAAATACGATATCGATAACAGGTGCGGACGCATATGCACCTACGTACAGCATGGGAGCGCAGGAGCTCGCTGTAGTTATCACGGATGATGAATCTGTAGAGGCGGCGAAGAAGGCGATACACGATACTATGTATCCTGCATATACAAAGGAAAAAAATAAA
>CAVEWO010000392.1:0-2062 GCA_963619345.1 Bacteroidaceae bacterium | reverse complement strand
CCAAAGGTGTTTTCCCTGACTGATAAGAGTATGAGTGCATATCATCCCCTATTTTGGTTCTTTATTTACATTGCTTCTTACCAGGTGATATACTGTAGCTACCATCAGTACACCAACCAGCATTCCACCAATTCCATTATTAATATTCAGGATTCGCTTGCGAATCTTGCTGCGAGCCACAAGTCTGCTTCAGCAAACATATTTCATATCAACGGCTCTGCAATCCTCGCAGAGCAACAATTCGCATTTTAAGGTCGAAGCACTTAAATTAAGCAAGTTTTCTTGCTCATTTATATGCAATTATCAAGAAAAAAATAAATACTCTCTCCTCAACTTTCGATTTGTACATTTTTATTATACCACAATCCGACTGGCTGCGGCATGATCACACCTGCCGCCACTTGTACTTTTGCATCTCAGGAGCTATAATATCAGCAGAATATTTCAGAAAGAAGGCGATACTATGAACGAAATAATAAAATCAATGGAGACCAGACGCAGCGTCAGAAGCTACAAGCCTGACATGATACCACAGGAAATCATAGACAGGATATGCAAAGCAGGCACATACGCCGCTTCAGGAATGGGAAAGCAGTCGCCGATAATCATCGCAGTCACTGGCAAAACCGTCCGTGACAAGCTCTCCAGCATGAACGCAGCCGTGATGGGCGCCGACATAGATCCATTCTATGGAGCACCTGTAGTGCTGATCGTGCTCGCCGACAAGAGCTGCGGCACTTATCTTTATGACGGCAGTCTCGTCATGGGCAACCTGATGCTCGCAGCCCACAGCGAAGGTATCAGCAGCTGCTGGATCCATCGCGCAAAGGAAGAGTTTGAATCCGAAGAAGGCAAAGCGATCCTCAGAGATCTCGGGATCACCGGCGACTACGAAGGCATCGGTCACTGCATACTCGGCTACGCTGACGGACCGGAACCTGAAGCCGCACCGCGAAAAAGCGATTATATCTATCACATATAACCGTTGAATGTATCGATCATTTGCTCATTGATGACATGATACAGAAAATAAGACAAAAATATAGCCTTCTATGGTAAATCCACAAATACCATAAAAGGCTATTTTGATATTCGCGGCACTCGTATTGATGCCGCTGCTATAACATTATGCAAAAGTGCCGGTCTCTGACCGTCTGCGCTTTGCATCTAAGCCTGAAGCTTCCGGAACAGCTCGATCATCTCACCGCTCAGTCCCGTAAAAATAACCCTGACCACTCCTTTCTCTGTTCTTATCATAAGCTGTAACTTATAAGTGCGGTTTGTTTAACCACTTGAAATTTGACCTTAACATAATTATACTATAATAAAAGCTTCAAACAAGAACGCACTTTTTAAACAGATACTAACCAATATGACAGGTACTAACCAAAAGGAAAGGAACGAACTAATGAAAGAAGATTGCCAAGTTACATTTATCTGTCCGGTCGAAGCTACAGTAAAACTCATGGGCGGAAAATACAAACCGGTGATACTCTGGAATCTCATATACGGCCCTATGCGCTACAGCGAGATCCACAGGCTGGCACCGAATGCCACCGACAAAGTCCTTTCGCAGCAGCTCAAGGAACTGGAAAGTGACGGACTGATAAATAAAAAAATATATCCGGAAGTCCCGCCGAGGACTGAATATACTCTCACAGAATTCGGAAAGAGCCTGTTCCCCGTGCTCAATGCCATGTGCGACTGGGGCAAGGAATACATCAAAGAGAACAATCTATCATACGGATGCAGTGTATAGACAAAACTGCTGTGCCTGATCTTCACTATCCGGTACAGCAGTTTTTTTATATCACATCGCATTATCTATGATCTCATCGCCTATCTCCTGCCTTACAACATTGCTGGTGATTTTCCTGCGTATGAAGACTTTCCTGAAGATGAATCTTGCCAGAGGTCCGACCAGGAACAGCTGCAGCGGGAGTGCCATCATAAAATTCCTGCAGTAGGTGATCAGATAATCAGGTACGAAGTTGGACGTGAACCCGTATCCGTGCCACACGCCGAGCACGCTGGCAAATGCCACCTGCGCCACGCCCGTGAA
>CAVEWO010000391.1:0-2064 GCA_963619345.1 Bacteroidaceae bacterium | reverse complement strand
GTATAAGGCTGCAGCGGGGAATACAGGGGCTGCTGGTGGGAGCGTCGCTCGCGGCGAGCGGAGCGTGTTTCCAGAGTCTTTTCAGGAATCCTCTGGTGTCGAGCGGTATGCTGGGTGTATCGAGCGGTGCCGGATTTGGTGCGGCATTGGCTATACTGCTGTTCCACAGCATGTTCATGACGTCGCTGTTCGCATTCTGCTTCGGCATAGCAGCTGTGGTGCTCGCGTATTTCGCAGGAAAGGTCAGCGGCGGTGCGCCGTCTGTGACTCTCGTGCTTGGCGGTACGATAATCCAGTCGATATTCTCAGCGCTTCTGTCGCTGATGAAGTATGTAGCCGATCCGTACAGCGAGCTGCCGGCGATAACATTCTGGCTGATGGGGAGCCTTGCATCCACGAGGAGCAGTGCGCTGGCGCTTTCCACGATACCGATGCTGGCAGGAATGGCCGGTATGGTACTGATGAGATGGAGACTTAATGTGCTTTCCATGGGAGACAGGGAGGCCAGGACACTGGGGCTGAATGTAGAGCTCAACAAGTGTCTGGTCATAGGCTTTGCCACACTGGCGACGGCCGGTGCGGTATGTGTCAGCGGAGTAGTGGGCTGGATCGGCCTCGTGGTGCCGCATATGTGCAGGATGCTGATCGGCAGCGACAACAAGTGGCTGATCCCGGCGAGCATTTCTGTCGGAGCATGCTTTACGGTACTGGTGGATACGATATGCAGGACTGTGACGGGTTCGGAGATCCCGCTGGGGATCGTGACCGCGATAGTAGGCGGTCCGTTCTTCATATATCTGCTGAAGAAAACCAAGGGAAAGAGCTGGTGAGCATAGATGGATCTGATAGAAGTGAAAAATGCCGCATTCAGCTATGACGGCAGGAAAACGGTATTCGAAGATATAAGCTTCAGTGTCGGTGAAGGTCAGGTGCTGTGTATAGTGGGTCCGAACGGGTGCGGCAAGTCCACACTGCTGGACTGCGTGCTGGGACTCAACAGGCTGCAGAGCGGAGAGATACTGATAGGCGGCAGGCCGGCAGAGAGCCTGAAGGCAAAGGAGCTGGCAGAGCGGATGGCATATGTGCCTCAGGGGCATAAGACTGCGTTCGCGTATACAGTGCTGGACATAGTCACGATGGGCAGGACTTATGCGGCAGACATATTTTCGCCGCCCGGAGAGGAAGAGCGTGAGATCGCGCGCGGCGCGCTGAAGCAGGTAGGTCTCGAAGAGTTCGAAGACAGGGAGTATACGAGTCTTTCGGGTGGAGAACTGCAGCTCGTGATAATAGCCAGAGCGATAGCACAGCAGTCCGCACTGATGGTGATGGATGAGCCGACGTCGCACCTGGACTTTACACATGAACTGGCAGTGATGGATATAATAGTCCGTCTCGTTAAGGAGAGGCGGATATCGATAATAATGGCGACGCATTTTCTCAATCAGGCATATTACCTGGAGAATGCAGGAATCGATACAAGGGTGGCGCTTATCAGCGACGGCAGATTTGTCAGCAAGGGTACGCCGTCTCAGGTGCTCACTGAGGAAAACCTTGAACGGAATTTCAATATAGTTACAGAGATAATAGAGAGCGGCAGACGGAAGTATATACTGCCGCTGCATAACAAGAGGTGACGAGGTGACGAAGAAACGCAGGATATCATGTATATTTATCGTCGTGATGATGCTGGCTGTGTTCACGGCATGCGGCAGCGGTACGGAGACGGCAGGAGACAGCCGGACGAAGATGGTCACGGACTGTGCGGGACGTACTGTAGAGATACCTTATGAGCCGCAGCGTGTGGCATGTCTGTATGCATCGACGGCGCATATGATGGCAATGCTCGATGAGGGTGACAAGATAGTCGGCGCGCCGAACGGAGTGAAGTCGGATGTGCTGATGCAGATGAAGTATCCGGAGATCGTTGATACGGCGACGCCTTATCAGGAAGGTTCGATAAACATAGAGGAGCTGGCACGCATAGAGGCGGATCTGGCGCTTGTCAGGTATTCGACTGCGGAGAATGAAGGCGAGACCGAGAAGCTGGATGATCTGGGCATACCT
>CAVEWO010000390.1:0-2065 GCA_963619345.1 Bacteroidaceae bacterium | reverse complement strand
CCTCGGTCACCCCGCTCGGCACGCACACCACCAGTCTCGGCTTGAAAAACCGACTGCCGCCGCACGTCTTTTTTATAAAGTACTGCAGCATTTTCTCCGTCACGTCGTAATCAGATATCACGCCCTCGCGAAGCGGCCTGACCGCTGCGATGTTCCCCGGAGTCCTGCCGATCATGCGCTTTGCATCGCTTCCGACCGCCAGTATCTCATTCGTATCTCTGTTTATCGCGACTACCGAAGGCTCCTCGAGCACTATCCCTTTGCCGTCCACATATATCAGCACATTTGCTGTTCCGAGATCGATCCCGACTTCTTCACCAAATACCATACTATCAACCCGCGATACCCAGTATTACCGCGAACTCCTTTCATTTTATCAGTTATTTATTAGTTTTGCCATACAAATAAAAATTACACTGAAAATCTAAAGCAAGTATATTTTGCCGATCCGTACATATATTGTTTTGACTGATAAAGTTAATTGATAATGAGGTGGTGAACTGTCAATACTATGAAAGATTATATCGAAGAGCGCGTACTGGAGCTTGCCCGCTATATCATCGATACCGGAGCAACGGTACGCAGCACTGCAGCTAAATTCAGGATCTCAAAATCCACGGTGCACAAAGATATCACTGAACGGCTCCGCGAGATCAATCCGGGTCTTGCAGTTGAAGTCAAAGAAGTCCTCGAAAACAACAAAGCCGAACGTCACATCAGAGGCGGTCTTGCTACCAGAGAAAAATATTTACATATCCACCACGACTGAATGCCTGCTGCAAAAGGCAAAATATAAGCTGCCTCAAGTCTGAGAGACAGCTTTTTTGTCTGACTTATTATCTTAAATGTTTTTCATCCACGCCGTCCCGCCAGCAGATCATCGATCACAAAAAATATGTAGCTGATGCCGAAGAACACAAGCAGCGTCACGACCATTCCGATGTCAGGCAGACTGAAGTACGGCAGCCTTTTCATGGAAAGTCCCATATGGTTCACGACTAGCACGGCTGCATTGAACACTGCCGGCAGTATCGCCCATATCACCGGACTGTACGGCGTGAATCCGCCCTTCCTGCAAAACAGCAGATAATCGAGGAAGACCATCACCGGCGAGATGAAATACATCAGATACCCCGACACCGACAGGTCCACGGGAAGTGAAAACCCCGTACCAAACGTCTTCAGATAATACACCGCGAAAGTCACTGCCATATATATCGTCACTGCTCCGCGCAGCGTCCCGCGTTCGTATCCTGATCTTGCAATTATAAGATACGCGAAGTACACGAGTGCGAGCGTGTTCGATATCACTGCAAAGTCACCAAGTATCATGTCAGCCGACGGCGTGAGGCTCATGAACCTTAGCACCAGTCCGGCTCCGCACACTATGATGAATATGACTCTGAATATTACTGTGATCGTATTGTTTCTTATATACATTGTCTGCTGTATTCCTCCTGAATATGCAATGCGCATGCCTGCAGCGGCCGCCAGGTCTATCTCTTTCCGGCCGCAGTCTCATGCGCTGCTTTTATGAATTCTCTGAAAAGCGGATGCGCCTTGTTAGGTCTGCTCTTGAATTCAGGGTGATACTGTACTCCGACATAATGAGGATGTTCGGTCAGTTCCACCGCTTCGACCAGTCTGCCGTCAGGCGATGTTCCCGCGATCTTCATTCCTGCCTCTTCGAATTTTTCGCGGTAGTCGTTGTTGAACTCATATCGGTGTCGGTGTCGTTCTGCGATCTCGTTCGTACCATACGCTCTCTCCATTATCGTACCCTCTGTTATCGTGCACGGATATGCACCGAGTCTCATCGTGCCGCCCTTAGGTATGTCACCGTACTGGTCAGGCATGAAGTCTATTACCTTGTGAGCGCAGCCTTCGCTGAACTCTCCGGAGTCTGCATCTTTTATGCCAAGTACGTTTCTTGCAAATTCTATCACTGCGATCTGCATGCCGAGACATATGCCGAAATACGGTACCTTGTTTTCACGTGCAAATTCTGCAGCTGTGATCTTGCCTTCTATACCTCTGTCACCAAATCCTCCGGGAACGAGTATGC
>CAVEWO010000389.1:0-2066 GCA_963619345.1 Bacteroidaceae bacterium | reverse complement strand
TTGAAAGACAAGCATTAGTTTTTACGGGAAGTAAAAACTCCGTCCCTAGAACTCATATTGTGACGGAGTAATTACTTCAAAACACTATGGGAGCAGCCGTTCATCGGCTTCTCTTTTCTAATAAAACTAGACATCTCTGACGGGCGTCCGCCAATGCTTTTTAAAGGGCACCGGCAGCGCTGGGAACAGCGTGTGTAGCGGAGATGCTGCATTACTTTTTCGTCAGGGTGAACACCAGGCTGTCGACGGCTCTGCGCGCATTGAATTCTGTATGTGCGAGCTCCGCGTCGAAACCTGTGATATCAGTTACCAGTGATTCCAGTTCCGGTTTTGCGGTCCTGTAGTAGATGCCGTGAAGGTGTTCGATGATGCCGATATTGTGTCTGTCTTCCATTATCTTTTTTTCGATCGGCGTCAGCATACCATAAGCCGATATCTCTATTTTTTCTGCACTGATGAAAACGGTGAGATCTCTCGGTCCTTTGCCGACGGTCTTCTTTAGGTAGGCCGTGAGAGCCTGCCTGATGCCGCTTTCTAGTTCGAGCTTCTTCTCTATGTCATCGAATACGATGCTGCCTGAGCAGAGCTCGGCAGCGGTCTTGTTGAGCGCATCGAGAAGATCGTCCAGGATTATCGGCTTCAGCACATATCTGACGATGCCGGTTTCGACAGCTTCGATGATCGTATCGGAACTGTCGACCGAAGACGTTATGATGAACGGAGCCTTGCCTCCCGCAGCCCTTATGGCTTTGAGCATGTCGATACCGCTCATGCCAGGCAGCAGTATGTCCGCGATCACAATGTCGGGATGCTCTTCCTCATATTTTCGAAGTCCATCTGTGCCGCGTGAAGCGGTCACCACACGGCCGGCTTTTTTGCGCAGATAGTGCCGGAGGTCTTCGCGCGTGTCGTCATCGTCCTCCACGTAAAGTATCTTGAGCTGGGAAAGATATGTATCAGATGTCATTTTCTACCTCCGTTTCATTTTGCCTCCGCTTTTGCGGAACCCAGATATCCCGGGTGCGGCAGGTTTCCTTGGTATTCTGGCACTTGCCGTCATTCAAGGGGATGCCGGGATTCCAGATGCTCTAGGCATTTCAGGATGTTCAGTGTGTTTCTGAAGGAGCCTGTATATGTTCATTGATCACGATGGTGCATCGCACGCCGCCGCTGCAGTTTTTGAGTGCGATTTTGCCGTCCATGCTTTCCTCGATGAAGTGTCTGGAAATGGCGAGCCCGAGTCCGGTGCCGTCGCTTCTTGACTTAGTGGTGTAATAAGGCTTGAAAAGGTTCTGCTGTGCGCTGTCGGAAAGAGGCACGCCGTCGTTGAATATCTCTATCATGAGTCTGCCGGATTCTGTCACGGAGCGGTGTACATCGATTCTGATCAGACCGCTGCCGGTACCTTTTTCCGCAATAGCGTCGATCGCATTGCCGAGCACATTGAGTATAACGTGATAGAGAGAATTTCTGTAGCCGTAAGACATCAAATCACTGTCGGCGCGGACCTCGAGCGTGATGCCGGCCGAGCGGATCTTGTCGCGAAGGAGCTCAGCGGCAGCATTTATCACATCGCTGACGCTGAATGCGACGAGCTTCGTGTCAGGCCTGAGATATTCGGTGAAATCGCTGAGCGTTTCCGACATTCCGGTGGTGAGTTTCTCGACTCTGGAGACAGCATAGAGCGCGCTTTCCTCATCAAGCTCACCGCTCAGGATATCGTCCTTGAGGTTTCCCATCACGATGTTGATGTTGTTCAGCGGCTGTTTCCACTGGTGAGTGATCGCGCTCATCATCTCGCCGGCGGATGCGAGACGCGACTGATTGGCGAGTATGATATCGTTCATGCGCTGGCGTTCAACGGCCTTTTTAACAAGCGTCTCTATATCGTTGTCATCTTTGATCTCTGAGGTATCCCTGTGTTCCAGCTGATCATCGAGATCGAGCATTTTCAGCATCTTCACAGCTTTGTCGACCGGGCTTGACAGGTGCTGGACGGCGAAGAATATAGCGAACGCCAGCAGTACTATCATCGTAAACGAGAGGGCGATGACAACTCCCAATAC
>CAVEWO010000388.1:0-2067 GCA_963619345.1 Bacteroidaceae bacterium | reverse complement strand
GAACTGGCGGAACATACACATGGTGTCAATAACGGATTCTATCCGCTGGGATCATGTACCATGAAATACAATCCTAAAATAAATGAGGAAATGGCAGCACTCCCCGGATTTGCAGGAATACACCCTCTTCAGTCCGAAATGACGGCACAGGGGTGTCTTGAGATACTCCGTGATGCTGAAAAGAGTTTCTGTGAGATAACAGGAATGGACGGTATGACTTTCCAGCCTGCAGCCGGCGCACACGGTGAATTCACAGGACTGCTGCTGATAAAAGCATACCATGAAAGCCGCGGAGACAGCAAACGTACGAAGATAATCCTGCCTGACTCGGCTCATGGCACAAATCCGGCCAGCGCTGCTATGTGCGGATTCACTATAGTGAACGTGGACTCAGCTGAGGACGGATGTGTCGATCTTGATGCACTCCGTGAAGCTGTGGGTGACGATACTGCAGGGCTGATGCTGACGAACCCTAATACTGTAGGTCTTTTCGACAAGAATATCCTTGAAATAACGGATATCATCCATAAGGCCGGCGGTCTGTGCTACTATGACGGAGCCAACCTCAACGCTGTAATGGGTATAGCAAGACCGGGAGACATGGGCTTCGATGTTATGCACCTCAATCTCCATAAGACATTCTCGACGCCTCACGGCGGCGGTGGTCCGGGAAGCGGCCCGTGCGGATGCAAGGAATTCCTCATTCCGTTCCTCCCTGGATACAGAATTGTCGGAGACGACGTGCTTCACCTGGAAAAACCGGAATCGTCAGTAGGCGATGTGAAGGCTTTCTATGGCAACTTCTCAGTTGTGGTAAAGGCTCTGACATACGTCATGATGCTGGGCAGAGAAGGAATAAAAGAAGCTTCATGCAATGCAGTACTCAACGCAAACTATATGATGAACAAGCTGAAGGACATATATGATATGGCGTATGATGAAACATGCATGCATGAGTTCGTTATGGATCTGGGCAAGCTGATGAAAGAAACAGGCGTTTCTGCACTTGATGTCGCAAAGACGCTGCTTGACTACGGTATCCATCCGCCTACGATGTACTTCCCTCTTATAGTACATGAGGCACTGATGGTTGAACCTACGGAGACTGAATCAAAAGAAACACTGGATGAGGCTGTGGCTGCTTTCAGAGAAATCTATGAGAAGGCAAAATCAGACGGAGAAGCTCTGCATCAGAGTCCTAGAAAAGCATCCATTGGGCGTCCGGATGAGGTCACTGCAGCAAGAAAGCCTGTGATAAGATTTGACTTTACGGAGTAGAACGATATGATCAGAAAAGCATTGTTTTATCAGACAGACAATACTTATCCATACCGCAATCTGGCTGTGGAGGAGTTTCTCATGAAAGATTGCGGAAATGATGAATGTGTACTGTATCTGTGGCAGAACAGGCATACGGTGGTCATCGGTAAAAATCAGAACTGCTGGAAAGAATGCAGAGTCAGCCAGCTCGAAAAAGACGATGGATATCTGGTTCGTCGTCTTTCCGGCGGCGGCGCTGTATATCATGATATGGGAAACCTGAACTTTACTTTCCTGGTGAGGAAAGGCAATTACGATGTGGATCGTCAGATGAGCGTCATAATACGGGCCATGCAGCTCATGGGTCTTAAGGCTGAGAAAAGCGGCAGGAACGATGCGCTGATAGATGGTCGGAAATTTTCAGGAAATGCATTTTATGAACGCAACGATTTCTGTTATCATCACGGCACGCTGCTCCTTGATGTGAATAAGCAGCAGATGGCTAAATACCTGAATGTATCGGCTGATAAACTCAAGTCGAAAGGTGTGGAATCCGTACGGTCACGGGTCGCAAATCTGTGCGAGTTCTATCCGGGGATCACAGTCGAACTTGTGTCAGCAAAACTGAGAGAGGCCTTTGGAGAGATATACGGACTGGAAGTAACGGATTATGATACCGGAAGGTTCAGTAAAGAAACCATAGAAGAGTACGAGAACAGATTTGCATCATGGGAATGGAAATACGGAAGACGTATACCTTTCCAGTATGAATTCGGAAGACGTTTCGAGTGGGGCGATGTACAGCTC
>CAVEWO010000387.1:0-2087 GCA_963619345.1 Bacteroidaceae bacterium | reverse complement strand
ATACACATACCAGCCGGTGATACCTGAAGGTGAGAATGCCAACAGCATGATGATGCTGGATCCGTCGGATATCACGGTTGTCGAGGAGACCGACAGCTATATACTGAACAGGATAAACAGTGAGATCGACGGAACAAAAGACATCAAGTTCACATGCACGATGAGTGCAGGCATGAACAATTTCAACAAGGATCATTTTCTCAAGTACAATATGCCGATCATAAAGATATACGACAGCGACGGGAATATCGCCGCACAGTATGACAGCGGTGCGGGAGCCCTGGAATTCCTGGGGTCTGCGCTTTCCGACGAGATGAACAACCATGGCGGCAAGAAGACGACTGAGTTTTACATAGGCGTGAGCAAGGATGTACTGGCCACAGGCGAGTACACTATCGTCTTCGGAAAGGATCTCTGCGGCAACAACGTGGAGAAGATACTTGGCAAGGATATAAAGTTCAGCTTTTACGTGAAGGCGACGCCTGAGCTTGACGAGATGATAACAGAGGCTCAGAGCTTCCTGGATGCATCGGAGATCGGAGATCTGCCGGGGCAGTATCCGCAGGCGGCGGCGGACAGCCTGAAAGCGGCGATAGCCGCTGCGACTGATACGATGGCTGACATAGAGAAGAAGCTGCAGAGTGGGGAGCTCACCGAAGAACAGGCCGAGAAGCAGAGAAACACGGCTGCCAAGGCTCTGGCAGATGAACTGAGAGCATTCAAGAATGCGAGGATAGTCAGCCTCACATCCATCGTCATAGACGGTATCGCCTCGAACCAGAAGGTCGGAGACAAAGGCACTCTGACGGCGGACGTCACTGTGGTGCCTGACGAGGAGCAGTACCGCAGGGTCACATGGGAGGCGAGCGACAATATAATAATAAACAGCAACACTGGTGAATGGACCGCGGCGTATGCCGGCAAAGGCTGGGTGCGTGCGGTGTCAAGGACCGACGAGTCGATGAAAAAGGAAATGGCTGTCGAGATAACCGATGAGGGAAACTATCTGGGAGTGCTGCTGCCGGACGCATCGTCAAAGCCTGCCGACGTGATAAAGCAGGCTGCCGAGGCTCAGGGCAGAGACGTCAGCAGCATAACGGCGCTGAAGCTGTTCTCGACAGGAAGCGCAGTGATCGACAAGACGGCGATAACTGATATCAGGAGCATGATGCCAAAGCTCAGTGATCTCGACATCAGGAATCTGCCTATGGAAAGCATCGGCAACAGCTATTTCGCGGGCTGGACCGGGCTGGAGAAGATAGTCCTGCCGGATCTGCTGAAGACGATAGATATAAAGGCGTTTTACAACTGCAGCGGTCTGAAGACTGTGGAGATCCCTGTGAAGACCGAGACGATAGGAGCTTCGGCATTCGCGGGATGCACATCACTCGACAGGACGCTGACGGTGAGAGCATCGAATCCGCCAGTCCTTGCGACAACGGTGAATGAGAAGCTGGGATTCGGAGATGCGTTCAATGGCGTGTCTGCCGACAAGAATGCCGGCATCACGACGATAAAAGTGCCTTACGGATGCGCAGAGGATTTCAGGGCGGCGAGCGGCTGGAAGCGATACACCGTGACAGAGATGAAAGAGGCTGCGCTCACGGTCAGCTATGACAGGAACGGCGGACTTGCGGCGGCAGCAGAAAAAGCTCTGGCAAAGGCGGGATATGCTGATTATGAAGTGACGAGCATCAGGATAACGAGCCCTGAGGGCGTAGTGCTGGAAAAGACTACAGATATGGAATATCTGCAGACGCATTTCCTGGGAGCGACGATAGTGGATCTAAGTGACGCTGCTTTCCCGGACAACAATATACAGGCGAGCACGTTCGAGGGCAGGAGGAACGCCAAGGAGATAATACTTCCGGAGGCAGTGACTCATCTTGGAAGGAAGGTTTTCTACGGATGTACCAATCTCAGGACGCTCACAGTGCCGTCTAACGTGAGATATCTCAGCAACATGAACCCGGGACTAGGTGAAAGTGCTCTGGCAGGGTGCGAGAGACTGGAGACGCTGATAATGAAGCCTGTTGATCCTCCGGGGTATGCAGGCTCGATGCCGGGCGGATTCAAGCATATATACG
>CAVEWO010000386.1:0-2092 GCA_963619345.1 Bacteroidaceae bacterium | reverse complement strand
TAACATATTTATAATGTCAAATCAACGCCGGAAGAGTTGTTTTTTGTGAATAAATGATGAAAAATAGCCCAAAGGTATATATTGTGTTGTCCTGATAACAGATATAGTGCCCGGAAAAATGTTAAAATTAATGATTGCAAATATATCATACAAAGATAGCAAGACGGTTATAAAAACTCCTTATATATAGTTGACTTTATTCATAATTTACTGATAAAATATTACCAACGTAATATAGACTTATAAAGATCCGAGTCCATAACACCTTCGCTCTGGCAAAAGCATGGAGTATGGAACGCAAGGGTCTGTGTGGAAACGCATAGGCCTCCCGCATTTGGAAAGGATAAAAAGTGCAGGCTTTGCCAAAAAACGCCAGACATCTCGATGTGCGGCGTATTTACATAATGCCGTGTAAAAAGATGTATTTTCTGCAGGAAAAATCATTTGAAGCCTGGATTTCTGTTTCATCGTCTGGAACCCTTTTCACTGTGCGTGAAAAGGGTTTTTATATTCTTAGCGTGTAGTTAAAGTAATGTTGTGAAATCGGAGGCAATTATTATGAATTTAAAAAAACTTACGCTGAACATCAACGGTGCAGACCGTATGTTCATCTGTGACCCGGAGAAGGACACACTGGCATCCGTACTTCGTCGTCTGGGACTGACAGGAACTAAAGTAGGCTGTGGTACAGGTGTCTGCGGAGCATGTTCCGTTATTCTCAATGGAAAAGTGGTTCGTTCATGTGTCAGAAAAATCAAGAGCATAGAAGAATATAGTACAGTTATGACTATCGAAGGTATCGGTAATCCGCTTCATCCTCATCCGCTTCAGTATGCATGGGTAAACCTCGGAGCAGTACAGTGCGGTTTCTGTGTACCTGGATTCATAGTTTCAGCTTATCAGCTGCTCCAGGAAAATCCTGATCCGACAAGAGAAGAAGTAAGAGACTGGTTCCAGAAGACAAGAAATGTCTGCAGATGTACAGGGTACAGGCAGATCGTAGACGCTGTTATGGAAGCAGCTGCTATCATGCGTGGTGAAAAGACATTCGAAGACATCACGTACGACTGGTCAAAAGATATAGAAGAAGGCTTCTACGGCAAGCCGCTCGTTCGTCCTAACGCTATGGCAAAGGCATGCGGAGTATGTGACTATGGTGATGACATAGAGCTCAAGATGCCTGCAGAAACACTTCACGCAGTACTCGTTATACCTATGAAAGCTAATCACGCTAAGATTCTGAACATCGACTTCTCGGAAGCAGAGAAGATGCCTGGTGTAGTAAAGGTTATCACTGCAAAAGATATTCCTGATGGAAACAAGCTGATGGCATATCAGTTCTCACCGAGAACAGTAGAATTCGAACAGACTCACAAGCTGCTCGTAGATGAAAAGATATTCAGATGGGGAGACCCAGTTGCAATGGTAGTTGCAGATACTAAGGATCATGCAAGAGCAGCAGCTAAGAAGGTTGTTGTAGATCTCGAGCCGCTGCCTGAATACATGAGCTACCTCGAAGCTGTAAAACCTGATGCAGAGAGGATCCACGATTCATTTGACAATATATACAGTACTCAGCCGGTATTAAAGGGTGACTACGATCACGTAGCAGAGATGATAGACAACGCTCCTTATGCTGTAGGAGGAAGCTTCTACTCATCAAGAGAGCCGCATCTTTCGATCGAGGGAGATACAGTTCAGGCTTACTATGATGAAGATAATAAGCTTTGCGTACACTGCAAGACGATGACTCTGTACTTCGACAGAGACGATATGGCAGAAGCTATCGGTATCCCTGTTGAAGATCTCCGTGTTATTGAAAACCCTACAGGCGGTTCATTCGGATGGGCGATGAACGCAGCTTCATACGCACTCGCCGGCGTAGCTACCAAAGTTACAGGAATGCCTGTTGCATTATCGATGACTTACGATGAATTCATGGCATTCTCAGGTAAGCGTTCACCGGCATTCTTCAACGGAAGACTCGCATGCGACAAGGATGGAAAGATCCTCGCAGGTGAATTCGATTCGGGTATCGACCACGGTGCATATCCTGAAATGGGAGATGACAAGGTTACAAAGATCCTTAGAT
>CAVEWO010000385.1:0-2107 GCA_963619345.1 Bacteroidaceae bacterium | reverse complement strand
TATGCGCGATGTGTATTGAAAAACTGCAGAAAATAGAAATTTGAGATATATGTAATCTGCACAGAACAGGGGTGTCGTGTTAAGACACGGATACACCTGGCAAATATACATTTAAAACCTTTGGAAAAGATTATTGTAAACCATTGCTTATAAGAGTATAATTAGTACATCATATATATTGATTTAAGCAAAAGGGTGAGAATGTCATATGTACACTAAAGATTTTATGGAATATCTGCAGAAAGAGCGAAAAATGTCGAAGAACACACTGGAGGCGTACAACCGTGATGTCCTTGAATTCATGGCATTTGAAGGCTCCAGAGGCATGACTGACATACTGAATACATCGAGCACAGAGATAGTTGCATTTTTACATAATCTAAAGATATCGGGAAAGTCCGCGGCGACAGTGAACAGGAAGCTGGCATCTGTGCGGGCATTTTTCAATTATCTCATCGAAACAGGGCTGATAAAAGTGAATCCGACGGCGAACATCAAGTCGCCGAAAATCGAAAGAAAAAAACTCGACTATCTCGAGATCGAAGAGATAGACAGGCTCCTGGCTGTACCGGACGATTCGGTGAAAGGAATCAGAGACAGAGCCATACTTGAAGTCCTCTACGCGACGGGGATAAGAGTCAGCGAGCTGATAGAGGCGAACGTGGATGACATCAATCTCAGGATGGGCTTCATCACCTGCGACGGCGAGCAGAGCCGCCCGAGGATCGTGCCTTTGGGAAGGCCTTCGAGAGCTGCGCTCGAGAACTACATATACGACAGCAGGACAAAACTCATAAAAGACAATAATGACGAACCTGCACTCTTTGTAAATTACAGTGGAAAGCGCATAACGAGGCAGGGACTTTGGAAGATACTCAAGGAATACGGGGTCAAGGCAGGTATAGACAAGAAGCTGACTCCGAATATCATAAGGACTTCGTTCGCGGTGCATATGCTCCAGAACGGGGCGGATCTGAAATCGCTGCAGGAGCTCATGGGACACGAAGACATCACGGCGACACAGGTATATCTGTCAGTGACGAAAAACAGGATCAAAGACGTATACGACAAGTCGCATCCGAGAGCGTAGATGTGACTTTATAGTTTGTTTATCTTCTTCTCTTCATGACGCAAGTTTTCGTGATGCCGGGGAAAAAGTTCTTGAACCGTGTACATGTTCTGTAGTATAATATCCTGGTATTACGGGCGGTCCTCTGGTCTTATGAACGGGTCATAGCCAAGAACGTCTAGGAATTAAGGAGGAAGAATCAATGAACGTATTAGATTCAGTTGTACAGGAATATATCAAATCTGATATCCCTGCTTTCGGAGTTGGTGACACGGTAAAGGTGCACGTTAAGATCAAGGAAGGAAACAGAGAAAGAATCCAGATATTCGAAGGCTTTGTTTTAAAGAGACAGAACGGCGGCATCGGCGAGACATTCACAGTAAGAAGAATCGCTTCAGGTGTAGGTGTTGAAAAGACATTCCCTATCCACTCACCGCTGGTTGAGAAGATCGAAGTTGTAAGAAAGGGTGCTGTAAGAAGAGCAAGACTCCACTACATGCGTGAAAGAACCGGTAAATCAGCTAAGATCAAGACAAAAGAAGAAAAATAAAAAAGAGGAGCCTTCAGGGCTCCTTTTCAATATATGGATAAAATACTTAAAAACAGGAGCAGAAGGGAAGAAAGGCGGAGTCAATGGAAAATATCAACTGGTATCCCGGACATATGAAAAAAACGCGAGAGCTGATACAGGAAAACCTCAAGCTTGTCGATGCGGTCATCGAGGTGATAGACGCCAGGATACCTGTTTCAAGCAGGAATCCGATAATAGATGAACTGGTAAAGAGTAAGCCGCGGATAATCGTGCTGAACAAGAGCGATCTGGCTGACAGCAGCATGAGCCGCAGATGGGAGGAACACTTCAGGAGAGAAGGCATCCGTGCGCTTTCCATGAACTGCATGAGCGGGACAGGAGTTAAACAGCTGTTCGGCATACTGGAGAAAATGGCTGAAGAAAAAAATAGAGAGCGGAGTATGCAGAAATCGTTCAGGCTGATGATAGTGGGAGTCCCTAATGTCGGCAAATCGTCGCTGATAAAT
>CAVEWO010000384.1:0-2108 GCA_963619345.1 Bacteroidaceae bacterium | reverse complement strand
AGATGGTTCTGGTGCTGGTGTTAGGAACCGCACTGGCCACTGCACCTGCGGTAAAGAGAGGGCTTACGTTCCTCGCAGGTATTCCGAAGAATCCTACAAGTGCGATTGTTATGGTAACTGCAGTAGCTACAGCATGCTGCTGGCTCAACTGGGGCTTTGGTCTTGTAGTAGGCGCAATCTTTGCGAAAGAAATCGCAAAGCGCCGCAGAGATACAGACTACAGGCTTCTGATAGCATCGGCATACTCAGGCTTCGTAGTATGGCATGCAGGCTGTTCGGGATCCATTCCTCTTGATATTGCTACAGTTACAGAGGCGATGACGCTGAAGACCGGCGGAGTAGTTACAGAAGCTGTTTCAACAAGTGAAACTATCTTTGCTCCTTGGAATCTGCTCACATGCCTGGCTATCCTGATCCTGATGCCGTTAGTCAATGCAAAGATGCATCCGGATCCTGACAATGTGATAAGTATTGATCCGGCACTCCTTGTTGAGGATGAGGACTTTACGGGGGAAGCAATAGAAGGTAAGCTGTCACCGGCTCAGGCTATGGAAAACAGCTCGATTCTGTCAATAGTAGTTGTTGTTCTGGCTCTTGCCTACACGGTTTATCACTTTGTGGCACTTAAGGGCGCACTCAGTCTTGACAGCGTAAACCTGATCTTCCTCTGGCTGGGAATCATTTTCCACAGAAAACCGATTCGTTATGTCCGGGCGATAAACAGTGCTGCAAAAGGTGCCAGCGGCATAATTCTGCAGTTCCCGTTCTACGCGGGCATCATGGGAATCATGACAGGAGCATCGGTGGTTACGGGAGAGTCCCTGGCCGGAGTTATTTCAGAGTGGTTCGTATCCATTTCCAACGAGGTTACATTCCCGCTCTTTGCATTCCTGTCCGCAGGACTTGTAACTTTTTCGTACCTTCAGGCGGCGGACAGTGGGCAGTACAGGGTCCGATCATTATGCCTGCAGGGCTCGAACTCGGAGTTACCCCGGCTGTATCCGCCATGGGTATTGCGTGGGGCGATGCATGGACAAATCTGCTTCAGCCGTTCTGGGCACTTCCGGCACTTGGTATCGCAAAGCTTTCAGCAAGAGATATCATGGGTTACTGCCTGATAGACCTGATACTGACCGGAATCATAATATGTATAGGATTTATCCTTGTGGGGGTGCTGGGAATATCTGCGATATGATGTTCCCTGGACCGAAGAAACTGCCTGTATGAATAACGAACGCCGGAACAAATCAAAAATCCAGGTTCAGAAAACTCAAAAAATGACCGCAAAGCAGCAAATGAGACAATACTGAAAATGTGAAAAAGGTGAAAGCATGATAATAAAACTCCGCTCCGATGAAGCACGTTGCTTACGCTGCTGCATCAGGGCGGAGTTTTAAATAAGATAAATATCAATAAATACTGTCTTCATTGACAGGAACCGGTATAATGCAAGACAGCCGATCTGCAGTCTATTAGATGCTATACTTTTCCATCTTTTCATAAAGCGTTGTTCTGCTGATGCCGAGCTGACGTGCAGCTTTGGTTTTGGCATTGTTATTATAAAGCAAAGCGCGCTGGATGGCTTCTTTTTCTGCTTGTTCGACAGCTTCTTTCATGGTGCAGACAGCCTGCATGTTAAAAGATGTGATACCCACAATTTTTTCCGGAAGATGTTTTATCCTGATCTTCCCGTCTGTGTCAACAAAATTAACGGCACGTTCAAGTACGTTTTCCAGTTCACGGATATTGCCCGGCCAGTGATAATTCTTTAAGACATTTATGCAGTCGCTGGAAATCGTCACCTCACGTATAGCCTCGCGTTTTCCCAGTCTGTGGATGATCTGATTGATGAGAAGCGGCAGATCATCCTTGCGTTCACGCAGCGGAGGGATCTGCAGCGTCACGACATTCAGCCGGTAATAGAGGTCTAAACGGAAACTGCCGTTTCCTATCATTTCACTCAGATTACGGTTCGTCGCAGCAATCACCCGTATGTTGATCGGTTCACTGACACTGGATCCGATTTTCTGAATTTCTTTATTCTGCAGAACACGCAGCAGTTTGACCTGAAGCGCAGCGGGCAGATCACCTATCTCATCGAGAAAAAC
>CAVEWO010000383.1:0-2108 GCA_963619345.1 Bacteroidaceae bacterium | reverse complement strand
TCCTGACGCCGGCCGCCGGCACCGCTTCGCGGACTTTTCTCACCGCCTTGCCGACAAAACCGCTGTCAAAGAAGACATCCGTGCGGCTTATTCCTGTAGCTTTTATTATGTCGTTGTCGATCCCCATAGCTTCCTTATACGCCCATATCACCTCGGGACTGCTGACAGTCACCAGATCAAGGTTCCTGTAGAGCGGATATTTCTGCTGCTGCGCCCTGCTGCTTCCAAACTTTAGATCAGCAGTGCTCAGGCCGAATTTCTTGAAGGCGCCGCAGCCGTGCCACAGCTGTATGACTTTCGTATCCTGGCGTTTTTCAAAACATGCGAAAGCGTTGTTCGCCTCGCTCAGGAAGACATACTCCGCAGTCGCCATATCCCTTAAAAACGCTTTTGTTTTTTTAACGTTTTCACTTCTCGGACCTGTGCCCTCCATCAGAAAATGACATCTCACGTCATATGAAGGATCTGCAGATATCCTCCTGTAAACCTCTCTCATGCTGTTTCCCAGAGTCGTACCCCTGATCTCAAGGAAAATAACTTTCCTGCGCTGCAGAGGGCGCCCGCAGTATTTCCTGTACTGACGCGGATATATGAGTCTGAGTATGATAAACTTCCCGAGTTTTGTTATCAGTTTTTTCATCATTTCTCCTCTGTTGCAGCAGACTCTACTGTCTGCCTATCGATTTTCTGATTCTGTTTATGAGGACCCTGAATTCTTCACGCTCAAGGACCGCGTTCACCGCTACGAACACGATCATGGCAGCCAGTGCTACTATGACTGCGCACAGAAACCACTGCACGTAACCCTCAACAGCAAGTCCCATCACAGGTCTGCCCGCAAGCGAAAGCAGTATGAGCACCGCAAGATTTCTTATTATGCGCCTGAACGTACGTTTCCATGAGCCGAGAACTATCCTCGTCGTGTTATAGTAAACTATATCTATACCTCTGTAAAGGAACGAACAGAAGCTTCCTATCAGGACGCCCAGCATCCCGTAAGGCTTCACCAACAAAAGCGAAACTGATATTATTATGATCACTTCCAGAACCGCACGCCATCTCGTCTGTTTGTAATGTCCAGCAGCACATATAAGCGTTATTGACGGTATCCTGATATTCTGGGCTATACCGACTAGCACGAACATAAAGGCTATCTCATCTCTCACATATACAGCATCAGTGAACGATTTTGTGTAAAGCTGTATGAACGGCATTATCAGCACCGCCATGCATGTATATGCCCAGAAAACGACCATATATGTCAGATACTCGTAGTTCGAATATGCGTTATCGAGCGCTTTCCTGTCACCCTTGGACAGCAGCTCTCCAAATCCGGACTGCAGTCCGCTGTTAAACGATCCTACCAGCAGCGATATCGCGTTCGCAATCATGTTGTATACTCCGTATACGCTGACTTCTATCAGCGCTTTTGCTCCCATGAAGACAGTCATCACAACGACTGAAGTGTTATTCACGATGACTCCCGTTATCTGGTGCAGCAGTGCCGCCCATCTCTGGTTGATGGCATTGTAGTCCGGCTCCGCGTTGAAATCGAGGAATTTGTAGTGTCTCCTCACATATATCCAGATAAGTATGAATCTCAGTATATATATCACCGTGGCAACGAATTTTACAAGCAGAACATTGCAGCCTTCTATTATCAGCCATACCGTGATAACGGTATTCAATACTGTACCTATCGTCTGGACCAGCATCATCACGTAACCCTTCTGATTCGCCATCAGCAGCACTTTGTATTTGCCAAGGAACAGGTAATCCACGAGATTGCTCGCTGCCAGTATTATTATCATGAAACGCGTTATACTTGGCTGTATCTGGTTCTGCACCAGCATAGGGTACAGCATGACAAGAAATGCCAGCAGCAGCACGTACGCTATGCCCGACCTGTAATAGAACCGCTTGGTCGCCGACAGTATCCGGTTTATCTCGTTAACATTGTTGTCTGCCAGCGGTTTGTAAAGCCCGACTATCGACGCAGCACTGACTCCTGCTTCCACCAGTGCCAGATATGAGATAAACTGTGTCACGGACACGATCATTCCGTTCATCGCTGATCCGTAGGCAATGATAAAAAAGCGGGGTAGGAT
>CAVEWO010000382.1:0-2116 GCA_963619345.1 Bacteroidaceae bacterium | reverse complement strand
TATCGGAGGGTCTTGACCCCGTGGTTGCAAATAAGATATATGCAGATGCTCTTGGTACTCCGCACAGCACGTCTGCAAAGGAAATTCTTTATGCAGGGTCGATAGGCGGTGCGCTTGGCGGCATCCTCGGCGGCGCAGGTCAGGTTGTTGAATATGGACAGGGAAGACGGGTTCAGAATGTTTTTGGAGAAGACGGCGTGAAGGCACTTGCTAAAGCAGCTAAAGAAGTAGATGATGCAGGCACTGCGGTCAAGGGTTCGGCTATAAACGAAATGATAAACAAAGGTGAGGGCATAGCAGCGGGACAGGCAAACGAGCTGTACAAAGCAGTCTATGAGCAGGAAATGAAAGACCTTGAGCGAAATGACATAGTGAACCGGTCGGCAGAACGGATCATGAAAAGAGAAAATCTGATATCGCCTTTGACGGTTGATAGCCAGACAGGTGAGACGATGGTCGGAAAGAAGACTATGGAAAGCTATAATGCGCAAAAAGCGGAAGCCGAGAAAGCATTGAGTGAACTCGCAAAAGAAGAAACAGAACTTTCACTTCCGGAGCTTACAAAAGATCAGATTGCCTCAGCGGTTGCGGCTGTACAGACCGGCATTGCCGGAGTAGATGAAATCAATCTGTTCACGACGGGAAATCCGCAGGCAAGAGCGGTTTATGAATCTGTGACCGGTAAGATACTGCCTGAGACTAACGCAGGGACGAGAGAGATGCTCTACAGAGAAAACGGCATGAACCGCATAGAGTCGGCAAGAGCAGAGACGAAAGGCCGCATCGATGAAGTCAAAGGTCTCATCGGACAGGACATGGGAAAATATTATGAGTCCGCAGGGCAGGAAGCCTTTTCACAGGCTTTTGGCGATGTGAACGTGGGCGATGCTGTGCAGGTCGATGACATGATAAATACGTTTGATGATTTTTACCGCGCAGGCAGAAATGATATAGGCTACGAGACTGTGATATCTTATCAGAACCCGGTGCATGGCAATGTTTCGTCTGAGGTCAAGAAGGCTGCATGGGAAGCGGGTCAGCAGGACAAGATTCTTGCCTCAGAAACGGCAAAAGGGCTTCAGATGAAGATTGGGGAGACTGCGAAGAAAAATCGCTCACAGGGGAAAATGAGCGCTTATAAAGGCAGGCTCTATTCGGAGCTTTCAAACGAAAACAAAGCAAGGTTTACAGCAAGCCAGCAGATCATGCTCAGGGCTCTTGCGAGGGTCTTTAATATCGATATACATGTCGTAGATTCCGTGGAAAACGGCGCGAACGGTTATTATAAGGACGGCAAGATGTATATTTCGATGGAAGCGGACCGCGCGCTCGAATATGTGTTCGCTCATGAGATCACACATCACATGCAGCAGTATGCGCCGGAGGAATATAGCGAGCTTAAAGAGCTTGTAAGAAAGTCATGGGCTCAGAAGGGCGGAATCGATGAGGCGGTCGATTTTAAGGTGGCGCAGTATGCGCAGCACGGTGTTGAGCTGAGCAGAGAAGATGCGCTTGACGAGATCCTTGCAGATTCTACATATGAAGTGCTGCAGGACGAAACGTTCGTAGAAGAACTGTGCAAAGAAAACAGAAGCATTGCACAGTCGATTTTGAATGCGATAAAAGACGTTCTGAAAAAGCTCAGATCACTGCTGGCAGACGGCGACCGGTTCACACCTGCGCAGAATGCACAGCTTCTTTCGAATCTGGACATACTGAAGGAATTTGAAAAGAAGTGGACTGATGGGCTGCTTAGGAGTGTTGAGAATAGGGATGCTGTGATGCGCTCTGGGTCAGGTATAAAATATAACTTGAAAGAATACTCGAATAAACAGAAGAAAAATTGGAGCACGAGTAATAAAATTGTAATTTACGAGAATGACGAACAGCTTTTACAATTCGTAAAAGACTCTTTGGAACAGAAAAATAAGGGTAAGAAGATTTATTTAGGTATTGTTCCAGAGACGCTAGCGGATCGCGTAAAAAGGGATGTCGGAGTAGATATAACAAATCGTAATGTAGCAATCGAATCTTCGGAAATCAGGAAGATTTTTAAAGATCATGGAAATGAAAAGACAGAAGCTAAGCGAGGCCAAAGGGCGGTAGTTGCAGATGA
>CAVEWO010000381.1:0-2120 GCA_963619345.1 Bacteroidaceae bacterium | reverse complement strand
CCGAGATAAAGGCAGAGCTGGCAAAAATCGAAAACTGTCCGCTCATCGTGGGCGGCGGCATTTTTGATAGACAGGATGCGGAGAAGGTTTTCAGGTACGGCGCGGACGGTATCCTGATGGGTACCAGATTCGTTGCTACGGAGGAGTGCGACGCCGATGAGGCGTATAAAAGGCTGTATTTGAACTGTACGGAAAATGATGTTACAATAGTCAGGAGTCCTATGAAAACATCAGCCAGAGTGATGAAAAACTCATTCGCTGACATGCTGGCACGCACGGGTAATGAGGATTACGATATTATCCGGGCCGTGCAGAAAGGCGTTGAGGGTGACTATGACAACGGGCTGATTTTCTGCAGTGCAAACGCCGAAAAAATCAGAAAGACAGATACCGTGGAAGATGTTTTCAGAGAATTCACCACCTGACCGTGGCAGTCTGGCTCTGTGCCTGAGGAACGCCTGAATAGCTTGCGGAGGCTGTAAAGCAGCCCGGGCGGCGGTTCGGTGCTGGCCTGAGACTGGCAGCCAGGGACGGGTGGAACTGATTTCAGGCAGGAGGTATCCCATGCTCAGCATCTATTACGGCAGAGAAGCGACAGACAGAGAAAAATTCATATTTGAACATGTAAAAGGCAGAACTCTGCTGCTTGTACCGGACCAGTTTTCGCTGCAGGCAGAAAGAGATGCCTTTTTTTATCTTGGAAAGAACAGCCTTATGGACCTGCGGGTCGTGGACTTTTCCACCCTGGGGTATAAAGTGATGCAGCAGACGGGCGGCAGAGTACCCGATCTGATAGACAAGTATGGACGTCACATGCTGCTTGCCAGAGTGACTGCAGAGCTGGAAAGCGAGCTTGGGATCTACAAGGGGCTGAACAGGAAAAACTCGTTTATCGATATGCTCAACACTGTGATCTCGGAAATGAAGCGCTATGATGTGACTCCTGAGGCTCTTGAAGACGCATTGGGAAAGCTTGAGGAAAACAGCTATCTGCGTTACAAGCTCGGCGATATACTAAAGGTCTACCGGGCGTATCAGGCGCAGATCGAAGGCAGATACCTCGATTCCGAGGACTACATCTCGTTTTATGGAGAGAGGATCCTCGAGGCGCCGATGGTACACGAATCGGAGATATGGATATACGGGTTCGACACTTTCACACCGAAAAACATGCAGGTCATAGAACGTCTGATCCTGTCTGCGCGGAATGTCAATGTCGTGATGACATATGAAGATGGAAAGGAGCAGTTTGAGCTGACGCGTCATGTTATGGGGCAGCTCAGGGAGCTTGCGGAGCGCAGCGGTATCGCGGTCAGCTTCGAAAAGATACACGGAACACAGAGACAGACAGTATGGTCAAAAATCGCGCAGATGAAGCATGAGCGCCAGACGATCGCACACGGGACTGAGATGAGCGCACAGCCGGCAAACGAAGCGGAGTGTGGCGGATTTCCGATCACGCTCGTCGCGGCTTCTAACATGTATGCGGAGGCGGAGCGTGCGGCGGCATATATACTGGAACTGGTGCGAGAAGAAGGCTACAGGTACGGCGATATCGTCGTAGTCTGCAACGACACGGAGACGAGAGGCGGCATCCTCAGGCGCACGCTGATGCGATGGGGGATCCCTGTTTTCATGGATAAAAAGCGCAAGGTGCTGCATCACCAGGCAGTCAGTTTCCTGCTGGCACTGCTTGAGGTGATCGCGAAAGGCTATCGAGATGAAGCTGTGATGAGCCTTGTGAAATCAGGTATGATGACTTTCAGCGAAGAAGAAAAGGAGAAGCTTGAGAACTACGTGCGTCAGTTCCGTATAAGGGGCAGCGCATGGAAAAACGATTTTGAAAAATGCGGCGACAGGTATGATGCGGAGCAGTTGAACACGCTTAATGCTTTACGCAGGAGTGTCGTAGACTGTATAGAAAATGCAAAACTCAGGATGGGCATCCGAAACACAGCAGGCGAAAAGATCCGCGGACTTTACACCTTCCTGGAACAGGACATGGCTGTGACTGAGCGTCTGGAGCAGATCATGGAAAGGCAGCGGGCACTTGGCCTTGCAGAAAGTGCAGCGGAAACGGCTCAGAGCTGGAGCGTGATCTGCAATATATTCGATCAGAT
>CAVEWO010000380.1:0-2155 GCA_963619345.1 Bacteroidaceae bacterium | reverse complement strand
AGATAGAGACAGTGCTCCAGGCGGGGATGCTGTCGGCATCGAGCAGGGGGCGCCGCCCGTGGGAGTTTATCGTGGTAAGAAACAGGGAAACTCTGGAAAAGATGGCGCATTCAAGGGTGGCAGGCGCAGCCATGCTAAAAGGCGCAGATGCGGCGATCGTAGTGATCGCGGATCCGGAAAAATGCGATGTCTGGGTCGAGGACTGCTCGATCGTGATGGCGAACATGCATCTGATGGCGGACAGTCTGGGACTCGGCAGCTGCTGGATACAGGGGCGCCTGAGAATGGCATCGGAGAGTGTGGAAATGTCTGGTGACCGGACGGAAAGCGGCCGGCAGAAAGCTGACGATCCGGCAGAAGGCAGGCGTGCAGCAGAGCAGCCATCCGAAACGACTGAGGAATATCTGAGAAAACTGCTGGGATTTCCGGAAAGTTACCGTTTGGAAGCGATGCTGTCGCTCGGTATGCCCGCATCGCATCCGGCACCGTACGATCTGCAGACCGTAATCTCAGAAATGGCCGGCAGGATACACAGAGAAGTCTACTGAGCGATCCGCAGGCGAGAAACATACAGTCACAGGATAATCAGTACACATCAAGGATCACACGACGATACATGGACAGAAACAGGATACTAAAATCATATTACGGCTTTGACACTTTCAAAGAAGGCCAGGCAGAGGTCATCGACAGCATCATGGCAGGCAGGGACGTCATGTGCATAATGCCGACGGGGGCCGGCAAGTCGATCTGCTACCAGATCCCGGCACTCATGCAAAGCGGCACGACGCTGGTCGTCTCGCCTCTCATATCGCTGATGAAGGATCAGGTCAGCGCTCTGTCGCAGATGGGTATAAAGGCGGCATACATCAACAGTTCAATGACCTCGCAGGAATACGGCAGGACGCTTTCAGCCATGAGCAAAGGCCTTTACAGGATAGTCTATGTCGCTCCGGAAAGACTGCACTCCGGAACCTTTGCAGAAATATGCAGAGAAATGGACATACCGTTCATCGCAGTAGACGAAGCGCACTGCATATCACAGTGGGGTCAGGACTTCAGACCCAGCTACCTCAGGATCGAGGAATTCGTCAGAGAACTGCCTGGCAGACCGGTGATCGGAGCCTTTACAGCAACCGCCACCCCTGACGTGAAAGAAGACATAAAAACACTGCTCGAACTGGATGATCCGTTCTGCATAACAACCAGCTTCGACAGGCCGAACCTGTCGTTCACTGTGATACACCCTGACAACAAAGAGCGGCAGCTGCTGAAGACCCTTGCAAAGCGCAGAGGGCAGACGGGCATAATCTACTGTACGAAGCGAAAAGACGTGGAGTCGGTCTGCGAGCTTCTGGAATCCAGAGGCTTCGAGGCGACGAGATACCACGCGGGGCTTTCCGACGAGGAACGCATAGCCAATCAGGACGATTTCATATACGACAGGCGGAAGATCATGGTTGCGACGAACGCATTCGGGATGGGCATCGACAAATCCGACGTTTCATTCGTGATACATTACAGCATGCCGAAGAACATCGAAAGCTACTATCAGGAAGCCGGCAGAGCCGGACGTGACGGCAGCAGCGCAGACTGCATACTTTTCTATTCGCCGGGCGACGTGAACACGATAAAGTTTTTTATAGAAAACCCGGTGAAGAACGATGAGCTGAGCGATGACGAGATCGCGGAAATCAGGGAAAAAGACTACGAACGGCTGAGGCAGATGGTGTTTTTTTCGACGACAAGAGACTGCCTGCGGGAATTCATACTGAGATATTTCGGCGAGAAAGCGCCGCACTACTGCGGCAGCTGCTCGAACTGCCTGACGGAATTCGAAAAAGTCGATTACACCGTACCGGCACAGATGATACTGTCATGTGTCTACCGCTGCGAAGAAAGATACGGCGTGACGATGATCGCCGACATCCTGCGGGGAAGCCGGAACCGGCGCGTGCTTTCGGCGGGTCTGGACAGACTGTCGACGTACGGGCTGATGGCAGACACTCCGGCAAAGAGGATACGGCAGATGACGGATGCGCTGATAAGCGACGGTTTTCTGCGGGTCGATGACGGAGAATATCCGGTGCTCAGGCTCACTGCAAAGTCTGCGGAGCTCCTTCGCGGTCAGGTGAAGGTCGAGACGGAGTTTGTG
>CAVEWO010000379.1:0-2156 GCA_963619345.1 Bacteroidaceae bacterium | reverse complement strand
GTATCACTGTGAATCTGCCTTTTTCGATCTCAAAGCTGGCATCGTCGAGAGCTCTGACAACGTCGCTTCCGCTCCTGAATTCTCTTGAAACATGTTTGAATTCGATTATACTCATCATTCGTCCTTTCACTGTCTTAAAACAAATCGTCTATCTCAAAATCCGGAAAATATTTCATACACTCGTCTATGTCCTCACACACACCTATGCAGGCACAGTGATTCTCATTTTTCTGCAGTCCTCTGATACAGTGCTGGAAATATGAATAGCTGTCGCTGTACACGACTATAGCGAACATCTGCACCAGGATACCGAACAGTGTGGTAGGCCACAGATGCGAGAAATAGAACTTGTTCTTTATACCTATCCTCTTGCCCGACTGCATCCAGGGTTTCGACAGGATCTTCAGTATCTTAAGATCGAAATCCGCCTTGCTGTCAGAGGTTATATATTTCGCATCTGCTATGGCTGTCCTGTGTCCGTCTTCAAGCGCGAATCCTTCTATCTTCATATCACGGCATCCGCACAGGGCTCCGTTATGATCATACTTTATATGCTCCCTGAAATCCGATATATCTATCTCAGTCACTGTCTCTGTGCCGTTGATGGAATTCCTGTCCAGAGCAACTATGCCGTCTTCCGTGTGATACGAAGCTGTCGCCTCCGACATCCAGACATCTTTTTCTCCGTTCTTTATACACCACTCACGGAAAGCGCATGCCCCGTACATGACCTCGAATGTGTGTCTGCAGCCTGTTCCCAGATCGTCGCTCATGACATCGTTTTTCTGAGAAAACTCGACGCCTTCATATGCCTGCAGTCTCCTTTCAAGATATCTGAAGCTGCATGGTATTCCCTGACTTCCTTTGAAGTTCTCATTGAGATGTATGCTGCTGATGCGGTTGTCGCTGTCCACGTCTATGACGATTATCGTCGGCAGACATATATCGTAGTTCTGTATCGATGCAAAGTTGCACTGCCAGCCTATCATCCTGCATGAGCCGTCGTCTGCAGATATATATCTGTACCCTCCGACCCTGCACACTTCGAAGCACTTGTCCTCATATACGTCTTTGCTGCGGAAATCATAGTTTCTGAGTTCATTCAGTACATATGCCTCGTCTACGTCATATTTTCCTTCCAGTACTAACTCAGGTATCTTTATCATCCTGCCACCTTTTCAGTTATGTATTTATACATCTTGCTCACCGAATCGACTTCCGTCATATCGTCTATGTCTATACTTATCTTGAATTCCTCTTCGATGTCCGTGATCATGTTGAAGAGCGACAGTGAATCTACGCCAAGCTCGCCGAAACTGTCAGTTTCCTCAAGTTCCTTCGTATCCACTCCGAACCTGTCTGAGAGGAATTTCAGAAAATCATCATATGCCATTTTTCTATCTCCTTATTCTGCCGAGCCGAACAGTATCTGCTTATCCTGAGGTATACCGTCCTTGGCCCACTTGTAAAGCTGCTTCTTGTCTATCTTGCCGGCGAGTATTGTCGGCAGTTCCGATACGAAAAAGACCTTGTCCGGCATCTTGTAGTTGGCCAGCTGGTTGAACAGTGGTCTTATGATATCGTTTTTTACCAGACTCCTGCCTGCTTTCGGAAGAACGAAAGCCACTATCTCCTCGCCCAGAATCTCGTTTTCCCTGCCTACCACAGCAGCGTTCTGTACGCCGTCTATCTGGAGGATGTACTCCTCGATATCGCTGGGATATACATTGAAACCGCCTCTGATGATCATGTCCTTGCATCTTCCCACTATACAGATGTTCTCATCATCGTAGTATCTTGCCAGATCTCCGGTATAGAGCCATCCGTCTTCGGAAAGGACTTCCTTCGTCTTCTCGTCGTTGTTGTAGTAACCTGCCATGTTGTAGCCTTTTATCACCAGCTCGCCTACTTCGCCGTGAGGTACCTCGTTGTGTTCCTTATCGACGATCTTTATCTTGATGCCTGGTATCACACGTCCTACAGTGTTCATC
The DNA here is from genome assembly GCA_963619345.1 of Bacteroidaceae bacterium. Classification (GTDB taxonomy): domain Bacteria; phylum Bacillota; class Clostridia; order Peptostreptococcales; family Anaerovoracaceae; genus Lentihominibacter. The sequence goes on along the minus strand of CAVEWO010000379.1, from coordinate 165 downwards.
CTGACGTCGTACGGATCATCCATACGGGTCATTGTCACTACGCTGGTGCCTTCGATGAGGCCGTATGCGTTCAGCAGCGTGCAGCCAAGCTTTTCTTCTATCTGCTTCGCCAGCTGCGGACTGCACAGTGAGCCTGAAACCACCAGTTTTTTCAGTGAATCGAAT
>CAVEWO010000378.1:0-2158 GCA_963619345.1 Bacteroidaceae bacterium | reverse complement strand
ATACGATCAGTGCGCTGTCGGGAAAACTCGGTGCGCTCGACGGCGTCAGCACGAAGACTATATATTCGAAAAAATAGCGGTTTTTTTTGCAGCAGCTTTCGGAGAACCTAAAACTGCCTGCACAGATCTGAAAGACGATGCGCCATGCTTTGCACTCACAGATGACTAAAGATGCTGCAGATCACGAAGCACACACTCCATGCAAGCAGTATGTGTATGAAGCACATGGCTATGCTGCAGCGCCAGCTGCCGGTCTCTTTGCGCACGGCAGCCAGCGTTGCTGTGCACGGCATGTAAAGCAGGCAGAAGATCATGAACGACAGTGCGCCGACAGGCGTAAAAGTGCGGCTGATCATTGCGAAGGCCGACATCCCGGAGTTTTCTGCGATCACGGAAAATGTGCTGATTATCGCTTCCTTTGCGGAAAGTCCCGCGATCATTGCAGATGCGGCCTGCCAGCTGCCAAAGCCCAGCGGCTTGAAGAAAGGTGCAGCTGCTTTCCCGAGAAAAGCCAGGATACTGCAGCGGCAGTCTGAAGTCATATGAAAGCTGCAGTCAAATGACTGCAGGAACCATAGGACTGCTGAAGCTGCCAGGATCACAGAAAAGGCTTTTTTTACAAAACCCAGCGAGTTTGTGAGAACTGTATCAAGTACATAAGATATGCGCGGCGCCTTCAGGACAGGAGTGACGAAATGTTCATACTGCGCTTTTTTGTTATACTCGGCGCTGCACCGGCAGCGGCCTGAACTGATCAAGGGGTTCTGCCTGCACCCGTCAGCGATTTTACCGGCAAGGCCGACGCATATCATAGCGGCCGCGATCCCTGTGAGATAAATGAACCAGACGACGATCGCGCGGTGATTTTCGAAAAAAGCGGAGATAAGCACCGAGTATACGGGGAGTCTGGCACTGCATGACATAAACGGTATCATAAATATAGTGCGCAGTCTTTTCCTGCCCTTGAGCATTGCTGATGCGCTCATCACGGCGGGCACTGCACAGCCGAAACCCATGATGAGCGGCACGATGCACTGACCTGAAAGTCCGAGCCGTGACATGCCGCTGTCGAACAGCGCGGCAGCGTACGAAAAATAGCCGCAGTCCTCAAGTATTGCCAGCAGACAGAACAGTACGGCGATGAGCGGTACGAATGACAGCACGCTGCCGATGCCGGGGCAGATCCCGAATATAAGCAGGTCATGCAGAGGACGGCATGTGCCGGCGGCGGTGAGGATAGCATCGAGCCGGACGCTGCAGATGGCAAGTGCCGTGGCCAGCAGTCTGCTTAATGATCTGCCGACTGTATCGAATGTCAGATGAAAAACCGTGAACATTATAGCTGCAAAAATCGGCAGCCCTGTTGCCTTGCAGGAAAGGATCTTTCGGACAGTGCGATATGTTCTCGATTTTAAGAAACGGCCGCGCAGCCTTTTTATCCTGCAAAAAATATCGCTTCTATATTTCAGGAATATCACCAGCATCACCAGGTGGACAATGAAGAATGAATACGCTGCTGTTTTTAACATCAAAACACCTCCGCAGCCGCAAACGTCTGAGTTTTACTTAAAAGGTACACTTGCTCCCGTCAAATATGATATAATCATAAAAACAATGGACGCCGGAGCAGGCGTATGGATATTCAAGCATATGCGCGGCTCGCCGGGCAGATTACAGGAAAGGGCGCAGCGCAGAGAGATTTGCATATATAAGGAGTGAAATATGGAGAGAACTTTCAGGATAGGCCCGATCAGACCTCCGAGTGAGGCGGAAAGCCTGCTGCTGCAGGTCACGAACGGCTGCACGTGGAATAAATGCAAATTCTGTCAGCTGTACAGGCATACAAAGTTCAAAGCCTACAGCGCGGACAGCATCAAAGCCGATATAGACAATATGGTATACCAGGCGCAGATCGTCGAACAGTACAGAAACAGCGACGGGACGTGGGATATAGACGGACTCAATGCAGAGCTGATGAAAGGTACGGAAAACGAAAGACAGTGCCTTTACATGATGGCAAACTGGATAATAGACGGAGCGGAAAACGTCTTCCTGCAGGATGGCAATACTACGGCACTGAGCAGCGGCAGACTCAGCGATGTGCTGATATATCTCAGGCAGGCATTCCCGTCGATAAAGCGTATAACGTCCTACGGGC
>CAVEWO010000377.1:0-2162 GCA_963619345.1 Bacteroidaceae bacterium | reverse complement strand
CAGGTATGGCAATCAGCGGTTCTACTTCCATATTTCCGATCACGCGGTTATATTCTTCGCAGATTTTATCCAAAGCTTCCGGTGTTTCAGACGGAGCAAGAGGAGTAAACAGCGTTTCTGCATGCCCATCCGGACAGGTCGCACTTATATAATTCTGTACGCTTTTGGTTCTCCCTCCCATCGGGTTGTTCATATGACTATATAAAATCTTGTGAAGCTGCAAGATATAATTTCGAGAAACAGGGATGGCGTCAAAACTTTCGTGAATAATGTTAAGTACATCACGGTAGCCGGCGATTTCCTGTTCATCTCGATTTTTCGGTGTTGTCTTTTCTTCTACGAGCTGTTTGATCCGGGTGCTTGTAGTGACAATACCTTCAATAGCGTTAGATGCCTCTGTGCTTTGAATCTTTGCTATTTCGACAAGCTTTTCTAATTCCTGAGGTCTTTGTTTAAGATACAACTCTTGTTTTCCGGCTTCTTTGTATATAGCGGCAACCAATCCAAGAATACCGGAGTCCCATTTCTGATTTTTTATTTCAGAGTAATTAAAGGTTCTCATTCCCTTACATCACTTTCTTCCCCTTAAAATAAGGGAAACTACAATACATTAAGAGAGACTCCCCTTAATATTTTTTCGCAAAATCTGTAACAATCAGCACACAGAATTGTCTTATTGCATAGAGAGAATATAGGTTACAAGAGGAGGAGAAGCAATGTATTCAGAAATCAGACGAAGTGCAGGGTACAGACTGACAGCGTGGCTGCTGACGGTGTGCCTTGTGATCACGCTGATACCGGATATCAGCCACGCCACAGGATCAGGAGGGGACACGAAGATCTCTCCTGAAGATGTGACTGAGAAGAACGTTATCGGCAGGACAGAGGACACGACGACCTATGATCTTGGCGAAGGGGAGAAGATGACGGTCTTCCACGGCGGTCAGGTAAGGTACGAGGATGAGGAAGGAAAGCTCATCGACTACGACCGCAGCCTGGTGAAGATAAAGGTCGGAGAGAAGACTGAAGGAGAAAAGAGCCTTGACGGCTATTCATATACTAACAAAGAAGGCGACAGCAGACAGTACATCCCGCAGCAGCTGTCGGAAGACACGCCGCTGATAATGGAGAGGAGCGGATGCAGCATCAGCATGTCGCCTGCAGACGAGACCCTGCAGGATCTGGAGCTTGAGGGAGCCTCTGTCACCGTGAAGAAAGAGAACACTCCCGTCATATACGAGGACGAGGAGAAACTCCCGGTGACGGCACAGTACAGCAGGATGGGTGCAGGAGCCGACATATCATACGAATCGGGAGAATCCGGGGTGAAGGAGACTATAGTGCTCAGAGAAAGACCTGAGAACAACGTTTTCAGATATGTCCTGGATCTTGACGGCCTGACTCCGGGGAAGAACCCTACGGATCAGGGGATAACTTTCTATGACGATGAAGACGATATAGCAGCGGATATATCCCCTGCATGGATGAATGATGCTACCGGAAGTGCATATAGCGAAGACATAACATATGACATAGAGAAGGAGAGTGGCAGCACATACATCCTCACTATGACCGTGGACAGGGATTACCTTGATGATGAGGACAGGCAGTATCCTGTCACCATAGATCCCACGGCTACATGGAAAGGCAAAGGACAGGTAACAGACGCATATGTCATAAGCGGCAGTTATGCGAACACCAACTTCTATTCCGGCAGCACCAGAGTCATGCCTGCAGGAAAGAACGGCACAGGGACACACAGGACATATATACAGTTCGAACATCTGAAGAAAACACTGAAAGGCCAGTCCGTCAGCAGCGCTAAACTCACTGCATACGAAGTAGGCGACGGGGCAAAGAGCCAGAAAGTAAGCGCATACCGTGTCACCGGCAGCTGGAAAGCCTCAAAACTAACATGGAACAATAAACCGTCAAATTCAAGTGCAGTAATTTCCACTATCACCACTAAAAAGACGAAGAACACAGCCCAGACTTTCGATCTTAAATCATACGTGGCAGGAGTCGCCAAAGACTCCTATGTCAATCACGGCATAGTGCTGAAGAACGTGACCAGCTCGCCGAGCTACGCATCCTTCTGGGGCAGCAGGTACGGCACGGCAGCATACAGACCGAAGCTGGTGGTGACATACTACAGCAAACCG
>CAVEWO010000376.1:0-2164 GCA_963619345.1 Bacteroidaceae bacterium | reverse complement strand
TCCGAGATATCGAAATAGTATCTGATGCCTGAACTTTTCTGATCGCTGTCATCGAATACCGCGATCCCCTTCGCTCCCCTGTTGACCCATCTGTGGAACATCTCGTTCCATTTTTCCATCTCAAGAACAGCAGATGCACCCGGTCTCTGTGCATATATGAGGAGCTGTTCATCGAACCTCAGCCTGTAATTGAACCCAGCCGACGACAGGAATCCTTTCCATGCCTCCCTGTCACGACTCACCTCCCCTGCCGCCTCCGCATAAAGCTCCGTAATGAGCTGAAACTTCCCTGCCATACCATCACCTGCCTTTCTCGCCTCTATGATTTATGGTATAAAAAAGCAGCCGGTCGGCTTTGACAGACTGCCTGGTTTGCTATATTCAAAGTTTTATTCATGTAACACACAAACTGGAATTTGTTGAATGCATGTGACTTTCAATATACATAACTTATAATGTTTTACGCATATAGATCACATCGTCCATAGGGTTATAATAATAGGCTTTGCATTCCTCGAATCCGTGTTTTTTGTACAAGGAGATGGCAGCTTTCAGTGGGACTATCGTATCCAACACGATTTCTTGGTAGCCTGCTTTTTGGGCATGGGTAAGTATTTCGCTTACGAGTGTATCCCCTAAGTGCATTCCTCTTGCCGTCGGGCGAACATACAATCGTTTCATTTCGCAGCGTGTATCAGAATGTCGATGATACGCTACCATGCCCAGCACTTTTTCGCCATCTATGGCTACCAAAAGTTCTCCCTCTGGGGCTGTATATTTATGGGAAGGGTCTTTTAACTCATCCTCGATATTTTGGAAAGATAAATCCCGACCCAAACTCCTTGAATATTCCTGAATGAGTTCTTTTACTTCCGACAGATAATCTTTGCCATCCACTATTTTCATTTCATTCGCTCCTTTACAAATTCCGATTTTACAGCGTTTATTCCTGTAATAGCCAATCCACAATATCGTAAATTTCGATCCCTTCATAGCTGTATTTCGGATGTCTGGTCCGTGCAACGATCATTTTCGGGTAAGCGTCTCTGATTTGAAGAAGCGGAGAGCATTCTCTCTCAAAGGTCTCCTCTCCCGAGATGTTGTCACTTACCTGAATATATATTTTTTCACTGCCTCTCTGAACAACAAAATCGATTTCCTTCTGATAGAGCTTACCGACATATACATCGTATCCACGTCGAAGAAGTTCTATGCAAACGATATTCTCATATACTCTGCCATAGTCCATATTCCTGCCTCCGAGTATCGCATATCGGATACCGCTGTCGCACAGATAAAACTTTTCAGTGCTTCCAAGGTATTTCTTGCCACGGATATCGTATCTCTTGATATCATAAAATACAAAGGCATTACATAAATACCTGATATACTTGCCAACGGTCACATGATTCGTTGGTGTCTCCTTTGCTGTCAACATCTTACTTACTTTATTCGGCGAGGTCAGATTACTGATATTGTCCATCAAAAACTCGCTCAAACGCTGCAGCACTAATGTGTCAGGCAGAGCGTATTTCTGCACCAGATCTCTTGTAACAATGGTTTCGTAAACTTCCTTTATATAGTTTGTCCTGTCTTTTTCAGTTCTGTAAGCATAAGACCCTGCCAGGCCGCCTTTGATGGAATAATCCTCGAAGAGCTTATCTTTATCGCTGACATCATCATAATACCGGCAATACTCCTGAAAGCTGAAAGGAAACACATGGATCTCAATATAGCGTCCGGTGAACAGAGTTGCCAGGTCTGCACTCAGCAGGAAAGCATTAGATCCGGTCACATAGATGTCATACTTGTCCTTGGAATAAAGACTGTTGATCGCCAGCTCAAACTTCGGGCACATCTGCACTTCATCCACAAACAGATAGTTTGTTTTATTTTCCTGATAATGTTCCTCTACATACTCGTGCAATGCATGGTATTCCTTGATTTCCTCATAAGCCAGGTCCATAAAATCAATAAATATGATATTGATGTTTTCAAAATGGGTTTCCAGGTATCTGATATATGCCTGCATCAATTTGGATTTACCCGATCGGCGGATACCCGTGATGATCTTGATATCAGGAGTACTGTTCAATTCAATGATCCTGTCAAGATATTTTGTCCTTGTGATCGTTTTCATATATACACCCACTTTCAAAAGTTT
>CAVEWO010000375.1:0-2167 GCA_963619345.1 Bacteroidaceae bacterium | reverse complement strand
TGCAAAGGCTGCAGGTGTTCCTATGATCGTTGCGATCAACAAGATCGATAAGCCTGGAGCAAATCCTGACCTCGTAAAGTCAGACCTGGCAAACAACGGTGTGCTGGTAGAAGACTGGGGCGGAGACGTTATCAGCGTGCCTGTATCGGCCAAGACAGGCGAAGGTATCGTGAACCTGCTCGAAATGATACTTCTCCAGGCAGAAGTGCTCGAGCTTAAGGCAAACCCTGACAGACTGGCTCTCGGTACAGTACTCGAAGCGCGTCTCGACAAGGCAAAGGGCCCTGTGGCAAGTCTGTTGGTGCTCAACGGTACGCTCAAGGCAGGCATGAGTATCGTCGCAGGTACATGCTCAGGAAAGATCAGGCTGATGACGAACCACAAAGGCGAAAAACTCAGAGTCGCAGGTCCGGCTACAGCAGTAGAGATCCTGGGGCTTACAGAAGTACCGCATGCAGGCGACGTGTTCAATGCTGTCAAGGACGACAGAATTGCGAGGGAGATCGCAGAGAACAGACAGCTCAAGCTGAGAGAAGAAGTGCTCGCAAGAAATTCAAGCACTACGCTGGAGGAACTCTTCAGCCAGATACAGGAAGGCGAAGTGAAGGAGCTCAACCTTATAATCAAGGGAGACGTTCAGGGTTCGGTAGGAGCCATCGTATCATCGCTTGAAAAGCTTTCGAACGACAAGGTAAGAGTAAAGATCGTCCACACAGGTGTAGGTACGGTCAATGAATCGGATATAATGCTGGCAGGAACATCGGATTCGATAATAATCGGATTCAATGTAAGACCGAGTGCGGCAGTGAGTGCTATCGCAGAGCGCGAAGGCGTGCAGATCAGAACATACAGAGTCATCTACGATATCATCGACGATGTCGAGAACGCGATGAAGGGTATGCTTGATCCTGAATTCAAGGAAGTCATCCTGGGAACAGTAGAGATAAGAGATACGTTCAAGGTACCTGGAGTCGGTATCGTAGGCGGAGCTTACGTAACTGACGGTAAGGTAGTCCGTAACGAACAGATACGTCTTGTAAGAGACGGAATAGTGATCCATGAAGGAAAGATATCGTCACTCAAGAGATTCAAGGATGACGCAAGAGAAGTAACTCAGGGCTACGAATGCGGTATCGGTATAGAAAACTACAATGATATCAAGGAAGGCGATGTCATAGAGTGTTTCACTATGGAAGAAATAGACAGGAAATAGGAGGCCGGTATGGGCAAAGGATACAGACAGGGCAGACTTGGAGAGGAGATCAGGAAGATAATCAGTTCGATGCTTCTGAGAGAACTCAAGGATCCCAGATTATCAGCAATGATAAGCATAACGGCAGTTGAGGTCACAAGCGACGGGAGCTACGCTACGGTGTATCTCTCCGTACTGGGGCAGGATCCTTCGAGCGAGACTGCAAAGGAGCAGCAGCAGGATACTCTTGATGCGCTCAACAAAGCCAAAGGCTTCATCCGCAGAGAGATCGGACATCAGATTAAGCTCAGACACGTGCCTGATCTGGTGTTCAAGATCGACAGATCGATGGAATACGGCAGGCATATATCGAAGATCATCGATGAGCTCGACATCGATCACAGCGATGACGAAGGAAATTTACTATGATAAGCAATGCTTCGCTGAGCAAAATGGGAAACCTGCTGAGATCGGCAGGAACTATAGTTCTTTTCCCTCACGAGAGCCCTGACGGAGACGCTCTGGGCTCGTGTGCGGCGCTTTGCCGTGCTTTGAGAAATGATGGAAAGGACGCATGGGTGCTGCTTGACGAGGAGATAAGAGGCTATCTCGAATTCATGGATACGGAATACTGCACGACAGACATAAACTGCGTGAGAATGCCGGATATCTGCATATGCGTTGACTGCAGCGAGGAAAAACGCTTCAGCAGCCGTGCGGAAAAATTCAGAGAAGGAAAGATGAAACTCTGTATTGATCATCATGTCACAGCAGGCAGCTTTGGTGATTTTTACTATATCGACGGCGGCGAGGCCGCGACTGCGCAGATAATATATAAACTCCTGCGTGAGATGGGCGTCGAAATCGAGAAGACCATCGCAGAGTCGCTTTACGTGGGGATAAGCACGGATACCGGCAGCTTCAGACATTCCAACACGACTGCCGAAACGCACATGATAGCTTCGCAGCTGTTCG
>CAVEWO010000374.1:0-2173 GCA_963619345.1 Bacteroidaceae bacterium | reverse complement strand
TCTTATAATATCGAGGCGGCCGAAAAAGTGCAGGACCTTTTCATGACAGACAGGTTCAGAGTCTACACGACAGAAGACGTCGTAGGTGTCGAGCTCGGCGGAGCACTCAAGAATATCATAGCGCTTGGAGCAGGGATATCCGACGGAATGGGATTCGGCGACAATGCAAAGGCTGCACTGATGACGAGAGGTCTGGCAGAGATAACGAGGCTGGGGCTTAAGCTCGGAGCAAAGCCTGAGACTTTTGCAGGACTGACAGGTACGGGAGATCTGATCGTTACATGCACCAGCATGCATTCCAGAAACCGCAGATGCGGCATCATGATCGGAGAAGGCATGGCGCCTGATGAAGCGACTAAAAAAGTCGGCATGGACGTTGAGGGAATGTTCACGACGGAAGCCGCTTATGAGCTTGCAAAGAGAGAAAACGTGGAGATGCCTATAACTGAAGCTATATACAGAGCTATAAAGGGAGAGATAACAGCTGCTCAGGCTGTAGAGCTGCTGATGGGCAGAGACAGGAAACATGAACAGGGATAAAGCGATGGATTTACTTAACGGTAAGAAATACAATATCATAACATTCGGATGTCAGATGAATGAGCACGATTCCGAGACGATCGCAGGTATGCTGCAGGAAAAAGGATGCGTAGAGACGATGTCGAGAGACGATTCGGACATAACGATCATCAACACATGCAGCGTCAGAGAAAACGCAGACAAGAGATTTTTCGGCACACTCGGACAGCTCAAGAAGCTCAAGGAGAAGAATCCCGAATACGTCGCATGCGTGTGTGGGTGCATGATGCAGCAGCAGCACATCATCGACACCATCAAGAGCAAATATCCGTGGGTGGATATAATTTTCGGAACTCACAATATACACAGATTCCCGGAGCTGCTGGAGAAAGTGTACTCCGAGAAGAAAAAGATCGCGGAGACCTTCGAGGACAGCGATCAGATCGTCGAGGGACTGCCTGCAAAGAGACTTTACAAGCACAAATCGTTCGTTAATATCATGTATGGCTGCAACAATTTCTGCACATACTGCATCGTGCCGTACACGAGAGGGCGAGAGAAGAGCAGGAAGCCGGAAGATATCGTAAAAGAGATAACGGGACTGGTCGCAGACGGAGTAAAGGAAGTCACTCTGCTGGGGCAGAACGTAAACTCTTACAGAGGCGCCGGGGAAAATGGCAGTGAGTGCGATTTTGCAGATCTTATATATATGATAAGCGATATAGAGGGGCTTGAACGCATCAGGTTCATGACTTCGCATCCTAAGGATCTGTCAGACAAGCTGATACAGGCGTTCGTGGACTGCGACAAGCTCTGCAACTACATACATCTGCCGGTGCAGGCGGGAAGCGACAGAGTGCTCAGGCGCATGAACAGGAAATATACGCGCGAGAAGTATCTCGAGGTCGTGGAAAGGCTCAGGAAAGCAGTTCCGGATATAGCGATAAGCACAGATATCATAGTGGGCTTTCCGGGAGAAACGGAAGAGGACTTCGAGGAGACGCTGTCGCTCGTTCGCAGTGTGAAATACGATTCGGCATTCACATTCCTCTATTCCGTGAGACAAGGTACACCTGCAGCAGAGTACGAGGATCAGATACCGGAAGAAGTCAAGCATCAGCGTTTTGACAGACTGGTGGAAGCAGTCAATACAGACAGCGCTGAGAAAAATGCGGCCTATAAGGGTCGTATAGAGCGTGTTCTCGTAGAAGGCGTGAGCAAGAAAAACGAAAACACGCTGACAGGCAGGACGGAGGGCTTCAAGCTCGTTGACTTCGAGGGCGGCAGAGAGCTCATAGGCCATATGGTCAATGTTGAGATAACAGAAGGAAAAACCTTCAGCCTGACAGGAAAGATAGCAGAATAACAGACAACATCGGTAAAAACAGCAGACAAGGGAAAAATGGCAAGAGAGATATCAATGATAAACAGAAAAGAACTGAAGCAGAACGGCAGGAAATCATTAAAGAAAAATTACTGGCTTTTCATTGCAGTATGCCTGATAGCGGTATTTATGGGATCCGAGTTCGGAGGGGCGCTGGACGGCATTCGTACAAATATATCACCGTCGTACGTGAATGATTATTCGGTGCTCGACAGTGCAAAAGAAGGCCTGGGAGTCACGAATACCAACGTTGCAGACGCAGTGATAACG
>CAVEWO010000373.1:0-2174 GCA_963619345.1 Bacteroidaceae bacterium | reverse complement strand
GCGTATTTCAGCCGGTGGCTGATGTTCGTGGCGGCAGCTCTGGTGCAGGGCTTCATCGTATGTCTGGGGGAGCTGCTGATACTGGGAGTGAAGTGCGTCAGTCCGGTGCCGTTCATGCTGGCGGGACTGATATGCTCCTTCGTCTATGTCAATATAATATATGCCCTTGCCATAACCCTGAAGCACATCGGCAAGGCTGTGGCAGTCATCCTTATAATACTGCAGATACCGGGTTCATCGGGAACATACCCTATAGAGATGATGCCGGAGTTTTTCCGAGATCTCTGCCCGCTGATGCCGTTCTACTACGGTATAGACGCCATGCGCGAAAGTCTGGCGGGGATATACGGCACGTTCTATATCAAGGATGTACTGATCCTGTTTGTCTTTGCAGGTCTGGCACTGCTGCTGGGCGTGGTGATACGTCCGCTGCTGATGAACCTGAACCATATGTTTGACAAGCGCCTTGCAGAGACTGAGATGATGCTCTGCGAGACAGCAACTGCCCAGACTGACGATTCACGGCTGAAGATGATGATGAAAGTCATGATGAGGGACGAACATGCCCGGGCGCAGATACTGAAAAGATCCATCGGATTCGAGAAGCATTATCCGAAACTGATACGGCAGGGATTCATCCTAATAATAGCGATACCGCTGGTGTTCCTGGTGCTGATGCTTTTCACAAAGGCAAGGCTGGTGTTCCTGGTGCTCTGGATACTCTCGCTGATACTGCTGTCCGCGTACCTGATATGCATAGAATATGCACATGACAGGATAGAGGAACAGCTGGATATCGAAGGGATGAGTCCGGAGGATATCGTGCATACCATCGAGGAGGAACGTGAGAAATGAGGAACATATGGCAGATATTCATAAGAGACGCCGGGCGTATCAGGAACAATGTGATAGCTCTGATCGTGATCATGGGTATCATCGTGGTACCCTGCCTCTATGCGTGGTTCAACATAGCCGCCAGCTGGGATCCGTACAATAACACGGACAACCTCAAGGTGGCCGTTGCCAGCGTGGACGAGGGATACCAGGGCAGCCTCATACCGATAGAGGTCAATATAGGAGAGAAGGTGCTGACCTCTCTTCATGAGAATACACAGATGGAGTGGGTGTTCACCAGCAAGGAGAACGCCATCAACGGCGTCAAGTCCAGCGACTACTATGCAGCTATAGTGATACCCGAGGATTTCAGCAGGAACATGATGAGCATATTCTCGGAAGACGAGACCATAGAAAAAGCAAAGATACACTATTACTGCAATGCCAAGGACAGCGCCATAGCGCCTAAGGTCACGGAAAAAGGAGCGTCGGCCATCCAGAACCAGATAAATCAGACGTTCATCTCGACGGTGGCGGATACGGCACTGACCGTCATGGAATCGGTGGCGAATATGACAGACGTGAATGATGCGGAATCCATCGTTTCGAATCTGATAACGAATCTGAACCGTATTTCCAACAGTCTTTCCTCGTCTGCCGGCACCATGGACTCGTTGTCGGGAATGACGGATTCCATAGAGAAGATGACCGGATCCACATCGGACTTCCTGGATTATGTCAGCAGACAGTCATCAGGAAGTTCGGATTCCATCAGCGATATACAGAAGACCTTCAAAGACATAAAAAAGACGATATCGGGCACGACGGACGGGATAAACAAGGCACTGGAATCGGGGATAAGCTATTACAAGGAGATGTCTCAGGTCATAGACACCGCATTCGAGAAACAGGCCGGTGATGTGGAAGCCGTCGCATCCACCCTTGAGACCGTGGCGGACAGCACCGATAAGATAATAACGAAGTACACATCGCTGCGGGACGAGCTGGAAGCACTGGGAGAAAAATATCCCGACATCAAACCTGCGATATCCTCGGTGGTGGCGCAGCTGAACACATCCATAGCGAAACAGACCGCACTCCGGGACGATCTCAGGACATCCGCGAAGGATCTGAGGAGCGGAGCGAAGGACATAGCGACGGCCAAGAAGGATATAGACGCACTGCTGAGCAAAAGCGTCAAGGGCATAAGCAAAGTGAAGGCGGATTATGAGAAGAATGTGATGAACGATCTCAAGAGCCTTTCTTCGTCGCTGAGCAGGACAGGCAGCAGCATGAAGGAACTGCTCAGCCAGCTGGACAAGAGCGTCACCAGCATAAAG
>CAVEWO010000372.1:0-2185 GCA_963619345.1 Bacteroidaceae bacterium | reverse complement strand
ACACTATATGGAGGATGCGGCAGACGCTGATCATGTGGTGATAATTGATTCCGGCAGGATCGTGGCAGAAGGCACGCCGCTGCAGCTCAAAAATCAGTATACCGGTGACTTTATCACGCTGTACGGTGCGAGTGAGGAGGATGTACAGCTGTTGGGCTGCAGTGCTGAAAGGCTGCCGGGAGCGCATCGCATAGAAGTGAGGAGTACTGCGGAAGCAACAGAAATGATACTGCAGCACCCGGAGATTTTCAGAGATTATGAGATAACAAAAGGTAAAATGGATGACGTTTTTCTTGCTGCAGCAGGAAAGAAGCTTACGGGAGACGATGAAAAATGACTGGATTGGGAAATCTGATAAGAAGAAACTGCAAACTTTTTTTTAAAGACAAAGGAATGTTTTTCGTATCGCTGATAACTCCCGTTATACTGTTGGTGCTCTATGCGACATTTCTTGCAAAAGTATACCGCGACAGCTTTGCACCAGCAGTGCCGCAGGGATTCGAAGCGGATGCATCGCTGATAGACGCAGCTGTGGGAGGGCAGCTGATATCTTCGCTGCTGGCGATATGCTGTATCACAGTGGCATTCTGTTCAAACATGCTGATGGTACAGGACAAGGTCACTGGTGCACTGCGGGATATCACTGTCACACCGGTAAAGCGTTCAACACTGGCAGTCAGTTACTATATCTCGACAGTGCTTTCAACGCTGATAATATGTCTGTTGGCGACCGGCGCGGGGTTCATATATCTCGCAAAAGTCGGATGGTACCTGTCCGCAGCGGATGTGGCGCTGTTCGTGCTCGATGTTTTCCTGCTGACGATGTTCGGTACGGCATTGTCTTCTATAATAAATTTTTTCATGTATTCGCAGGGGCAGATATCGGCGGTAGGGACCATAGTAAGTGCAGGGTACGGATTCATTTGCGGCGCATATATGCCGATATCACAGTTCGGGGAGACTCTGCAGCATGTGACATCATTTCTGCCAGGCACATACGGCACGAGTCTGCTGAGGAACCATGCGCTTTCAGGAGTTTATCAGGAAATGGCGGACACAGGATTTCCGTCAGATGTCATAGAGGCGATAAAGGATTCGGTAGACTGCAGTCTTTATTTTTTTGACAGCAGAGTGGAGACCGGAACTATGTATCTGATTTTAGCAGGCTCGACGGCAGTTCTGATCGGCATATATATCGTGATGAACCTGCTGAAGAAGCGCTGAGCATTTTCGTTGACAGTGATAAAAGCGTGTCATATAATAAACGCATACCCATATGGGTATATTATGATCGTATCAGGAGGTATGAAATGAGACAGTGTATGGATTCAGAGAATCTGCATCGCAGATTGAAAAAGATAATAGGCCAGGTGCAGGCGATAGACAGGATGATAGATGAAGATATTCCGTGTGAAGATGTCCTGTCTCAGATCAATGCTGCAAAGTCGGCACTGCACAGAGCTGGACAGGTGGTTCTGGAGGGGCATATCAGGCACTGTGTGCGCGATGGGATCGAACACGGTGATGCAGATCAAACCATCGAAAGCTTTACAAAAGCGGTAGAGCGTTTTGCGAATATGTAAAAATATCAAAATAGACAAGCCGATGCTGAGCATCAGCACAGAGGGAAGATCCCGAAGCTGTTTATATTTTAAAGTTCAAAAAGCCTGCAGCGGGCTTTTTTTCTTTATATTCATTCTTTAAGCATGCAAGATCAGCTGCACATGCTGTAAAAGCCAGAGTAAATGAAAAATATGCGCATATATTGACAACCCATACCTCTATATGTATAATATACCCATACATGCATGGGTATACAAGGAGGAAGCAGCATGAAAAACTTAATGGGAAAACTTGAAGAACTGCTGGAGATCGGAGGCATGAAAAAGGATATAACTTTTCTCGTTATCTCCGGGATCGCACTGCTGTGCAGCATTTTTGACGTACTGCCGCTGCCGTTCGACATAGCATGGGTGGCGATAATACTGTGCGGGGTGCCGATCGTTCTCGAAGCGATCATAGGCCTCGTAACGGAATTTGATATAAAGGCCGACGTGCTGGTGTCGATGGCACTTGTGGCTTCGGTATTCATAGGTGAGGACTTCGCAGCAGGCGAAGTCGCATTTATAATGCAGCTGGGCGCGCTTCTCGAAGACGTGACAGTTGCAAAAGCCAGGGCCGGGAT
>CAVEWO010000371.1:0-2187 GCA_963619345.1 Bacteroidaceae bacterium | reverse complement strand
CTGGTGGAGTATATCGTACCGATAGTTATAATCACTCTTGTCACTATCGCTGGGCAGATGACATTTGCGACCATCGGCATACTCCTGTCGGGTCAGTCGCTCAATACAGCCATCAGAGGCGGGTTCAGCATGGTGCAGATAGGTGAATTTTCATTTATAGTGGCATCGCTGGGCATGAGTCTGGGAGTCATAAGCGACTTCCTGTATCCGATAGTTGTATGTGTCTCTATAATAACTTCATTTACAACACCTATATTCATAAAGAATTCCGAACGTGTGTACAGTTTTCTTGACCGCAAACTTCCGGACAGCGTGAAGATTTTCCTCAGAAAAAACACGTCAGAAAACAAAAGCAAGGCAGACAAGGATCAGGACTGGACCGTGTATATAAGAAAAGTAATGATCAGGACTTTCATATGTTCTGTGATACTGTTCATCCTTTACTGGGGAGGAACGAGATATCTCACACCGTTCATTACAGAACACATGGATTCGAAACTTGGAGGGAGCATCATATCAGTGATAGCAACATGTGTATGCATGATACCTTTCGTTGCATTCATGCACGGGACCAACCAGACACTGTTTACCAAACTGTGGCTCAAACATCGGTCAAACAGATTGCCGCTGCTTACACTCAAGGCCGTCAGAATATTCATATCGGCATGTTTTCTGGCACTTGCGCTCAGAACCATACTCCATGTCCCGTATCCGATTCTTGTGTGGATAGTTGTTATCCCTGTAATATTCATCATAAGGTCGGACTATATAAAGGGCATAAACATAAACATGGAAATGCGTTTCATGTCAAATTTTTCAGAGCGCACACTGGCCAAGGAGAAGAAAGAAAGAGGTCTGAGCGGTAATTATCACTGGTTGAACGAATCTCTTTTTGTAGCTGAATTTCAGGTCACAGACATAGTGGAACACAGAACGATACGTGACTTCGCACAGAAAAGAGCTTTCAGACTCACGATCATAAGGATAATAAGAGACGGTAACACCATCAATCTCCCGTCAAAGGATGAGCTGGTCTGTGAGGGTGACATCCTTCATATGCTTGGGACGAAAGATGAAATCGATGCATGCACCATGCTTCTGGAAAATGAAGAGTGTATCGAATATACAGACAGAGATGATATAATGTTAAAGGATTATATTTATGCACAGGTCTTTTATGGTGTAAAGAAAGAGAACCAGCTCATATGCTGTCCGATCCTGGTGGATTCGGGATCACCGTTCCTGCGCAAGTCCATAAAGAACAGCAGGATGAGGGAAAAATACCGCGGAACTATAATAGGGATCGAGAGAGGCAATCTGCCGATAATCAGTCCCGACAAGGAGACTATAATCATGCAGGGAGATCTGATATGGGCACTGGGCAGCAAGAAAATGGCAGATACGCTGATAAAAAGCAATGTGCTGTACAAATGATCGTTTAACAGTAAAACAATATTTCAGATAACGGTCTCCGGCAGGGTATTTACAGTTTGCAGTATACCTTGCCGGAGTTTTTTATGTGCGGAATAGTTTTGGTCATAAAAAAAAACAAGATATTTTCTGTCCTATGTGTTGAAAGGAACAAAAAGTAATGATAGAATACATGTGAATTCAGAAAATTTTGTCGGGGGTTGACAATTATTTTTTTAGCCCGAATAGTATACTGTATACAACGTACAAGAATATACATGATATACAGGGCGGTGATTTTCAAAAGGAATAATATATCGGAGGTAATCAGATGAAAGGAATCAAGAACAAGGGGATGCAGATTCTGGCACTGCTTCCCGGCGTGGACTGCAGAGGTCACGGCGGATGCGGATACAAGACCTGTGAAGCCTGTGCGAACGCAATAGCTGAAACCGGTGACATACTGCTATGTCCGGCATGCAGCCAGGAAGCTGTTGATGAGATGGCACAGGTGCTTGATAAAGAACCGGTCGTCCATAAGGATATGATCGCCTTTATAAGGTGTGCGGGTGATGCAGCCGGGAAAGAAAGACTTGCCGGTCTGGACAGCTGTGAAGCTGCGAAAGATGCCGGTCTTCTCCACAGCGAATGTCAGTGGGGGTGTCTCGGCATAGGCAGCTGTATTGAATGCTGTGAGTTCGGGGCGATGTCGGTGGAAGACGGCAGTGTGCATATCGATGACGAGAAATGTACAGGATGTATGGCATGTCTGTCATC
>CAVEWO010000370.1:0-2188 GCA_963619345.1 Bacteroidaceae bacterium | reverse complement strand
GATCGGGATGATTGTGCAGGCGGCCGAGTCGTACGGCAATCTGAACGGGCCGTGGCTGCTGTTCCTGAAGGTAGGCGTCTGCGGCGGCTTTACCACGTTCTCGACATTTTCTCTGGAGGCGCTGGGGCTTTTGCAAAGCGGCAGAGCGCTGATGTTCGGTATCTATGTAGCGGCGAGCCTTGTACTCTGTATAGGTGGAGTCTTTGCCGGAAAGATGCTGGTCAGCTGAGTTTCGCTACTGGGGAACGCTCAGATTTAAGTAAGCGTTTGCTATTGCCTGCATGCTATTGAAATATGAGCAGTGCAGCATTTGCAAATGGCACCGTAATTGCATAAAATCGCTTGCATTTACAGAGGAGCGGGGTTATAATAATTGCGACAATTGAACAGCGGGGAGCTTGTAGTACAGGCTGAGAGGAAGGTGAGACCTTCGACCCATTACCTGATTTGGATAATGCCAACGTAGGGAAGACTGTAAATGCAAGAATATTTTTTATACATGAGTATTTCGGGAAGTTGC
This sequence comes from Bacteroidaceae bacterium, assembly GCA_963619345.1. Lineage (GTDB taxonomy): Bacteria > Bacillota > Clostridia > Peptostreptococcales > Anaerovoracaceae > Lentihominibacter. Next base: position 1,668 of record CAVEWO010000370.1, on the reverse strand, counting down.
CTATGAGGCAGCTTCCCGTTTTTATCTTGCAGCTTGCAATGGCGAAAAATGTAGTAAACTGCAGATTTTTGGCAAACGCCCGTTGGACAATCCAATAAAAAGATAGTGATCGATTTGCAAACATGAAAAAAATTCAGGAGGTGCGGATCATGGTAAAAATAAACGGCGTGACCTGCGATGCGGCAGGGAAGACCGTGGCAGAGTACCTGAATGGTACGGATTATGATATCAGGCGTATAGCAGTCGAAAGAAATGGCGAGATCGTCCCGAAGGCGCAGTACGAAAACGTGCTGATCGAAGATGGCGATACGCTGGAAGTAGTGAGTTTTGTGGGAGGTGGCTGATCTGAGAGAAAACATTAAGACAGAGGTTTCAGACTTTGCGCCGCAGGCAGCAGCATCACAGGAGTCGCCGATCGCAGTGCAGTCTGAGGAAGCACCGGCGGCACTGGTGCCATCTGCAGCACAACAGCACAGAGCGAACATCCCGACTAAAGAGGAAATGCGTGCGGCATTTATAGAACGTCATGGCGAAGAGATCCAGCAGCGATTTGCAGCAGCATCAGTAGCGGTGTGCGGACTGGGAGGTCTGGGATCGAATATCGCAATCGCGCTGGCGAGAGCCGGAGTCGGACATTTGCATCTGATCGATTTTGACAGAGTCGACATTTCCAATCTCAACAGGCAGCAGTACGAAGCATCGCAGATCGGACAGTACAAGACCGAGGCGCTCGCAGGGAACCTGCGGAAGATCGCACCATATATAAATATCACGACGGATACTGTCAGGATAACAGCGGAAAATGCGGCTGAGCTGCTGCAGGGCGAGGAGATAATATGCGAAGCATTTGATTTGGCTGAAGCCAAGGCGATGCTGGTGAACCATGTGCTGGAAAACATGAGCGACAGATATTTGGTTTCAGGATCGGGGATGGCGGGCATCGACTCCGCAAACCTGATAAAGACGCGGAAACTGATGGACAGGTTCTACCTGTGCGGAGACGGAGTCAGCGATGTCGGAGACGGGCTCGGGCTTTTTTCTGCGAGAGTGCTCGTCTGCGCTGCACACCAGGCTACGATGATACTGAGAATAATCGCCGGCATGACAGAAGCGTGAGCTTTTGCATAAGATGTGTGGTATGTAAAGTGCAGCACGTGCGTGATACCAGGGGCATCTTGCACGACATGACCGGAATGCCGGGCATGGTCGGAACGCCCGGAAACTCCGGCATAAAATACAAAACACGAAAGAAGGTATAAAGGATGAATAAGAAAGATGAACTGATAATAGGGGGGCACAGCTTCAGTTCCAGATTCATACTGGGATCAGGCAAATATTCCCTCAATCTGATAGAGGCGGCGGTGAAAGACGCGGGAGCGGAGATCATAACGCTGGCGGTGCGCCGTGCCAACACAAAAGACGAAGAAAACATCATGGACTATATCCCGGAAAACGTCACTCTGCTGCCGAACACTTCGGGAGCGCGAGATGCGGATGAGGCGGTGAGGATCGCAAGACTGGCCAGAGAGCTGGGCTGCGGAGACTTTGTAAAGATCGAAATAATGCGAGATTCCAAATACCTGCTGCCAGACAACAGTGAGACGGTAAAAGCGACGGAGATCCTTGCAAGAGAAGGTTTCGTGGTGATGCCGTATATGTACCCGGATC
>CAVEWO010000369.1:0-2207 GCA_963619345.1 Bacteroidaceae bacterium | reverse complement strand
GGATATACGACGATAAAAGAGATAGAGAGGACCAATGCGTGCGAAGTTGCAGGACAGATGGGAGACAGGCTCTGCGACGGACTCAAATCCCTCATAAATCAGTATGGTCTGCCTTTCGTCGCATACAATCAGGGTTCGATCGTGCACCTCGAATGCACGGGTGCGATGAGCTTTGACTTCTCATCGATGTGTTTCCTTAAATCCGCGATCGGACTGCTGAAGCACAAGGATATGATGTATGTGAGAAAGGATTCCATGGAAAGAATGGGCGCTGCCTACATGGCAAACGGCATCGTGACGCTCGCAGGCAGCAGGCTCTACACATCGCTTGCAGACACGCCTGAGATCATAGACGAAGCCCTTGACAGATTCGAGGAAGTGTTCAGACACGTGAAGAAAACAGATAAGGGACTGTTGTAATAAAAAGAAATCCCTACAAACCTATTGACAAGATAGGAATTAAAATATATCATTATCATAAATCGTAGAAACAGCATCAGAAACACATTGACGACAGTAAAAAGGGCGGTGGATGATAATGAAAAGGATACTTTGCTTTGGTGATTCAAATACATGGGGACTCGTAGCGGGAACGAAGAACAGATATGACTGGGAAACGAGATGGACAGGCCGTCTCCAGGATGCGCTTTCAGAAGACGGGTTCCAGGTGGTGGAAGAAGGCCTCTGCGGCAGGACGACGGTTTTTGATGATGTCAGCCGACCGGGAAGATCCGGTGCAGACCTGCTGCCGGTGCTGCTTGAGGCGCACGCACCGCTGGATCTCGTCATACTCATGCTCGGCACCAATGACTGCAAGACGGTATATGATCCGACGGTTTCGTCCATATCGGCAGGGATAGATTCGCTGCTCGGTCAGATAAGAAATTTCTCAGGAGACTGCGAGGTGCTCCTGCTGTCGCCGATCGAACTTGGAGATGAGGTATGGAGAGAAGAATTCGACCCTGAGTTCGGAAAAGAATCTGTAAAGGTTGCAAGAGCGCTTCCTTCGGCATACAGGGAGCTGTCCGGCAAGTGGGACATATCGTATCTGGCTGCGTCTGACTACGCGAAGCCGAGCGCTGTGGACCAGGAGCATCTCGATGCGGAAGGGCACAGCAATCTGGCTGATGCGGTATCGAAAAAGGTATTCGAGATATTTTCACAACACGGAGGAACAGAGAAAAAGCAATGACCGGAAAGCGTGAACTGATAAAGACTGCGTTCATAAAATCGCTGCCGATAATGTGCAGCTATATCTTCGTGAGCATGGCATACGGCATAACGATGGAGGAGCACGGGCTGGCGTGGTACTACTCGCTTCTGATAAGCGCGACCGTGTACACCGGCGCGTTCCAGTTCGTCCTGATCACATTCCTGAGCAGCGGCGCATCGATACTGACGATCGCGGTGACTGCGTTTCTGATGAACAGCAGGCAGAGCTTCTACAGCCTGACGTTCCTTGAGGACTTCAGGAGGATGGGACGCAGGAAGCTTTACATGATACATACGATGACGGATGAGACATATGCGGTCAACTGCACGCTGGACATGCCTGAGAAGGAAAAAGAGCAGACGATGTTTTACGTGGCACTGATGAGCAGGATATACTGGCTAGCGGGTTCAGTGGCGGGAGGCGTACTCGGCCAGATGATCCCTTTTGAGCTCAACGGGATAGATTTCTGTATGACGGCGCTGTTCGTGATAATTTTCATAGATCAGTGGGAAAAGGCAGACAGGCATATGCCGGCGCTGACGGGAGTCGGTGCAGGAGTGCTGTGCCTGGTGATATTCGGTGCAGACAGGTTCATACTGCCGGCGCTGATCCTGGCATCCGGCATCCTGATCATCGCTGAAAAAGCTGAAAGGAAGGGAGCGGAGCAATGATGGCAGCATATATCATCACGGCGGTCGCCGTGGCAGCTGTATGTACGTTCGCGCTGAGGGCTCTGCCGTTCTTTGCATTCGCGGGAGATAGGAAAATGCCGGCCTGGCTGGAAAAGCTCGGGCAGACTCTTCCTGCAGCGATAATGGCGGTGCTGATAGTGTACTGTCTGAAAGATGCGGGAACCGATCTCATTCATGTAGGGATCCCGAAGTTCATAGCAGTCGCAGCAGTTGCAGTCAGTTACAAATGGAGACACAGCACGCTGCTGAGCATAGTTCTGGGCACAGGCGTCTACATGCTTTTGCTGCTTGCTGACAGCCTG
>CAVEWO010000368.1:0-2208 GCA_963619345.1 Bacteroidaceae bacterium | reverse complement strand
AGCTCGTCAGTGATCGTTACGCTGATATCGTAGATGCCGGGCTTTGCAGGAGTGCCTGCTAATGTGACCGATCCGTCGTGGATGGAGTATACGCCAGCCATCCCTGAATCATTGCCCTTTACAGGATCTGTGCGGTTCGCGATATTGACCGATGAACCTTTAGAAACCACGCGGATATCGCTTTCGCTCAAAAGTTTCCAGTCGCTGTCCTGTGGAGCCTGGCCTTTCTTTATCAAGGCAACTTCCGCGCTGGCATTGCTGTTCTTATTCTGCGTAACATTGGTGGATGCGCCGCTGATGGCGTCATAGCCTTTCTGGTTCACCAGTGCCGATTCAAAAGTTCCCACCAGGCGAACGTGGAGCTGCATGTCATCTCCGGGAGTTGAATCGGAGGAAACGGTGAGTTTGTTATCTTTGATGGAGACCTTAAAGGTCAGCATTTTGTATCCGTTAGCCGTGATGGTGATCACATCTCCGCTTTTTAATGCGGCAGTCTGACTGTAACTTTTCTGTGCAAATTCCAGGGCACTGTCTTTGATGCGATATTTTCCGCCAGTGGACGGTGTGAAGCTGAAAGCCTCCCAGGCATTATCATTGACAGAGACCTGTTTGACAGAATTTAAATAGCTGGGATCCTTAAAGCGGAACTGCCATAAATCGTTGAAAGAGTCTTTCGTGACTGAGATATCACCGATCGAGATCTCTTTTTCTGCATCGGCAGCCTTTTTTTCAAATACAGCATTGATCGTCACATCGGAAGCCGGCATCTGAAATTTGGAATCCTTGATGGAAATATTTTTTCCGCTGCTGTCCGCAGCTGTGAGCGACTTCAGCGTGTATCCGGTATCCGGTACTGCTGTGATCGTGACGGTATCACCTTTTTTTGCGGATGTTTGGTCGACAGTCACGGAGCCGTGTGTTGTAGCTGCCGTCGTGATCTTATATGTCTGTGCAGTTTCGGCGGTCGCGACCGTTGCTGTATGCTTTGATTTGTCCAGCGTCAGCGTCAGATCACTGTAGCCGTCTGCAGAGATGACGCAGGTAGCTGTGGTATCACTGAAGCCTTCCCCGATGCGGATCTGCTTGTCAGTCGGCAGTAAACGGTAGTTGGAACCGGTGTCCTCAAAATCCCAAAAACCACTTGCTTTTTTATATGAGGTGCCGGCGACCTGAACGGAAGAAATCGCCTGAAACCAGTCTTCGTCACTCGTGTTGAATGTGATCGCAAATCCTTTGCTGATGCCTGCTGTTGTGCAGCTGGCGATCTTGTCCGGCGGCGCCTTTTCCGCTGCGGCAGCAGGAACTGTCCCCATTGCGGCCCCTGTGATCAGCATCATGGCTGACAACAGGAACGCCATAAGTTTGTGTTTGATTTTTTTCAATATTAATCTCCTCTCTGTTAAATGACCCTGCAAAAGTTAACGAGAGCTAACTGGGTTAGCTTTAAATAACATCAGCATAACATGCCTTGGGGTTAGCGTCAACTAACATCTGAAATATATTCACCTTTGTGTTCTTCTGTCATTTAGCGGAAAACAATCTCAGCAGCAAAACATTTACTGACTATCACCGGCTTTTCTGATATAATTATGTTGAAATGGAGACAGCATATTTTTATGATAGATAATTACGGCAGAGTGATAGATTACATGAGGATATCTGTTACTGAACTTTGCAATCTCAGATGCAGATACTGCATGCCTGAGGAAGGGATCGTCAAGCGCGCACATGAGGAAATGATGACCGCTGAAGAGACGATCGACGCGGTAAAGGCGGCAGTTTCACTCGGGATAAAGAAGATCAGGATAACAGGCGGCGAACCACTTGTAAAGAGGGGGATCGTCAGACTTTGCAGTGCGATCTCGGCGATAGAAGGCGTCGAAGAACTCTGCATTACCACTAACGGGACGCTGCTTCCGAAGTTTGGAAAGGAACTGCGCGAAGCGGGAGTCAGCAGGGTGAACATAAGCCTGGACACGCTGGATCCGGACAAGTACAGAGAGATCACGAGGGTCGGCGAACTCAGCGATGCTCTGGCCGGGATCGATGCGGCATTCGAAGCCGGATTCGACAAGATAAAGATAAACAACGTGCTTATGGGCGGTTTCAACGATGATGAGATCGAGGATTTCGTCAGGCTCACCGTCGACAGACCGATCGAAGTCAGGTTCATAGAGCTGATGCCGATAGGCGGCGGCATAGATTTTG
>CAVEWO010000367.1:0-2220 GCA_963619345.1 Bacteroidaceae bacterium | reverse complement strand
GACTATACAGGTCATTCTTGCGCTCTGACCGAGGTCGATATCTTTGGACACGTTGGTATCAGCAATGTAGTAGCCGTCATCGTAATCTGAACTCGGAACGACTTCCTTTTCTGTAACGTGGACGATATACGAATCGTCGTTCTGTTCAACGCTTACTGTACCCAGTATCGTTCCGGCCCCATCATTGATAAGCTGATCAGTGTATTCTCCATCGAGATAGTCCGCTGTTATTTCAGGTTCGCTGATGGTATTCCCTGATTTCTCACTCCCGCACCCTGCCAGGAGCAGCAATAAGAGCATCAGTGCAGTCAGAACCAAGATGGCACATCTTTTTGATTTTTTCATTTTCACTCTCCTGTTGACTAATAATGGTGATTTTCTATACTATATTGCCATTCTACACTTAAAAATGAAGGCTTTCAAGGGGTTTTGAGAAAATATAAAAAAATCGTAAAGAAAACATGAAGTTAATGTAAAGAATGGCTTGGAGAGCGGAATATCCGGGCTTTTTTCGCGTGTACGAAGGCTTTGTGCATTAAAACAGACGTTGTGAAATCATGGATACGGCCTGAAATGTGATGTGAAATGGAAATAAAAGTGAAACGGCCGAGATGTTGTTGACGTGTGATACAGAAATACTAAATATGGCGCTTTTTACAATAAAGAACAAAATGATTTCTTGTCTGATTTTCATTTTTGGAGTAAAATATACTGCACGTGGAGTGATTTTGTTGATAAATGGGTTAAAGTGGTTTAGAATGGAGCTAAACACAATGGGAGGGAACTAAATGTTTGTAGGCAAATACAATAATTCAATAGACAGCAAGTCTAGGGTGATAGTGCCTGCAAAATTCAGGGACGAGCTTGAGGGCAGGTGCATAATAGCGAAATCTCTGGACAGATGCCTGACCATTTATCCGTTGGCACAGTGGGAAAAGTTCGTCGAGGAGAAACTGGAGATCCTTCCTGCCGGCAATCCTCAGGCGAGAAAACTCAAAAGGCACTTCTATTCATCTGCAGCGGAATGCGACGTGGACAAGCAGGGAAGGCTTACTATACCGCAGGAGCTCAAGGAGTACGCAGGGATAGAAAAAGATCTGATAACTGTAGGCAGCGACAAGACTATAGAAGTGTGGAGCAGGGAGCACTGGGAAGATGAACTGGACCCCGACACCGGAGAACTGATGAATGCCAGTGAAGTGGCGGAAAGTATGGAACAATATGGATTTTAAACATGTACCGGTGCTGTATGAAGAATGCATTTCAAATCTGAATATAAAAAGCGGCGGTATCTATGTTGACGGGACTCTCGGAGGTGGCGGACATGCCAGCGGCATAGCGCGGCAGCTCGGTCCGGGCGGGACTCTGATCGGAATAGACAGAGATACTGATGCGATAAATGCCGCCGGTAAACGCCTGGAGCCGGCAGAGTGCAGAGTGCAGCTTGTGCACAGTAATTACTCGGAAATAAAGCAGGTGCTTCGCGATCTGAACATAGACGGGATAGACGGAGCACTGCTGGATATCGGTGTATCGTCGTTTCAGCTTGACAACAGCGAGCGTGGATTTTCATATATGCAGGATGCGCCCCTTGATATGAGGATGAACCAAGATGAAAAATTCTCGGCATATGATGTCGTCAACGGGTATGATAAAAAGCATCTTACAGAAATTATCAAAAAATACGGTGAAGAAAAGTGGGCGTCGAGAATAAGCGATTTTATTGTAAACAGACGCAGAGAAAACAGGATAGAAACCACTGGACAGCTGGTGGATATAATAAAGGCGGCGATCCCGGCATCTGCCAGGAGAGACGGGCCGCATCCCGCAAAGCGGACCTTCCAGGCGATAAGGATAGAAGTTAACGGAGAACTCGAGCAGTTAAGCACTGCGATTGACGAGTTCTGCGACGTGCTCCTGCCGGGAGGAAGGCTGTGTATAATAACTTTCCATTCTCTTGAAGACAGGATAGTGAAGGAAACGTTCAGCAGACGGCTGAATCCGTGCACATGCCCGAAGGAATTTCCGGTATGCGTGTGCGGAAAGGTTTCTGATATGAAAAAAGTAACGGGTAAGCCTATAGTTTCCGGCGAGGCCGAATTGGAGAGCAACCCGAGGGCAAGAAGTGCGAAGCTCAGAGTAATAGAAAAGAAGAGGTAATGACATGATGGCAGCTGAAAGATGGTATGAATACCAGAAAAATTATCAGAAGTACGGTCT
>CAVEWO010000366.1:0-2222 GCA_963619345.1 Bacteroidaceae bacterium | reverse complement strand
GTTCTCGATGCCATCACAGGATATCTGATAAATGAAAATGCAAATGAAGACGGAAACTTCAGAGCAAGCATGAAGCAGAGGGATATCGAAGCTGCTGCAAGAAGAGCCGGCGCGGATTTCCTCGGATGTGACGAAGAAGAAGTAGGTTACAACTGTTCATCGACACAGAACTGTTACAACCTGGCGATGAATCTTTCAAAAGAATTCGAACCCGGCGATGAGATCATCGTATCGGCTATCGATCACCAGTGCAACGTTGCTCCGTGGCAGTCTCTTGAACGCTTCGGATGCGTGATCAAAACTATCCGCGTTGACCCTGAAACACAGCAGCTCGATTTCGAGGACTTCAAATCGAAACTCTCTGACAGGACTAAGGTAGTTGCTGTAAACTGGGCTTCAAACGGTCTCGGCACTATAACAGATGTAAAGAAGTTCATCGATGAAGCTCACAAGTTCGGTGCATTCACTGTGATCGATGCAGTGCACTACGCAGCGCATCTGCCTATCGATGTAAAGGCGCTCGACACTGATGCCCTTCTGTGTTCACCGTACAAGTGGTTCGGTCCGCACATGGGACTCATCTATCTCAAGAAAGAGCACGTTGACAGGATCGACTTCAACAATGCAAAGGCTGACGACATCGCTGAAGGTGCAAGACAGTTCCACATGGGAACGCCTCAGTACGAGCATCTCCGCGGATGTGAAGCGGCTGTAGACTTCATCGCTTCCATTGGCAAGAAATACGCTGAATGTTTTGCAGAAGAACTCAAGGGACTCGAAGGCAGAAGAAGATATATCGTTGCCGGCATGCTGGCTATCGACGCTTACGAAGCTCCTCTCGGAGACAAGCTCCGCAATGGACTCAGAAAGATCAAAGGCGTCAACGTATACGGACCTGCAGAAGGTCAGCCCAGAACTCCTACCGTAGTCTTCACGATGGACAACTACTCAAATGATTTTGTCACAAAAGTGCTCGGATCGAAAGGCATCAACAGCTGGAACGGAGATTTCTACGCTATCGGCGCGATGAAAGCCATCGGCCTTTACGACAAGGGCGGCGTTGTAAGACTGGGTCTTGCACCATACTGCACAGAGGGAGATATTGACAGAACGCTCAGCACTATCGCTTCTATCGCAGCCGGTGAATACGACGGATGCGAACCAGTGATCAACTGATCATATCGATTTATTTGATCGCAGCGATAGACGCTGTAACTTAACTATAACTTAAAAAACACGATTTAATAAACATAACTAAACAACATACTCAAACAATATACAAGTAAATTTCAAGAATAACATTGCTCCATAAATCATTAACATTAAATATAAACATTAAAACATAATTATGCCTCACTTTAAAAGACCGGGACTCATACTTGCAGAGTTCCGGTCCTTTTGTTTGTGTTGGCGATCAACCCCGTAATGGTCGCGCTGTGTCAATTACAAAAGCACTGCCGGTTATGCGGCAATGTAATCAATCCGGCCAGGACACAGCCATAATTTAAGAGCCAAAGCCTCAAAAACCAATGTTAAAAAATGTCAAATGTATGTTTTCCAGCTGATTTCAGAGATTTCTGTAACAGCAAGATTTTTGACTGAACATTCAAATGTATAATTATTCGCGACACAAGCTCCGAAGCCGATACTTGATGCATAATTATACGCGCATAACCAAAAGAAATCGCTCCAAAGTCACGCTGTCCTCACGGCAGATCCGGCTGATTTCAGCACTGTATGTTTTGGCTCTAAAATCATATCAAAAAGTTACAGTAGACTGTCACAAAACACCTCTCACAGACACATTTTTTATACATTTCGCATTTCGAAAACAATGCAGCCATAGAAAATATGACTGCATAATCGATGTATAACTGATTTTCATCCGGATTTTACTCTACGATCTCATTCCCCGCCTGCTTCAGAGCTCACAGAGCCTTTTCATAGTTCTCTTTTTTTGTCAGGATATAATCCGTATTGAATGTCGATACTGCAAATATGCCGATTTCGTTCTCCGCAAGTATTCCCGCGATCCTCGACAGTATGCCTATCAGTGAAAAGGCCAGGCTCGGCCTTTAAAATAAAACTTGCATATAAAACAAAATATGTTGACCAGTGCGGTCAAACGTTACTTTTTTCAGACAGAGAAAATGCCTGCAATCGTTTAAATCACAGGCATTTGAGTATGGAGCGGATGATGGGAATCGAACCCACAACTTTAG
>CAVEWO010000365.1:0-2222 GCA_963619345.1 Bacteroidaceae bacterium | reverse complement strand
TCCGTATTGTTCCACTCGATCAACTTTTCGTTCATAACCAACCCTTTCTATCCATGTCAAAAGGATATATGCTCTCTGATATATCCGATAACTTCATCCATATTGTCTTCTATGAAAAAATGCCCGCCTTCGAACTCTCTGAAGCAGGCTCCCGACTCAGTGCAGTTTTCCCACGAATGCATCCTTTCGATCGTCTCCATTGGATCCTCCGTACCGCACAGCGCCGCGATCGCAGCGCCTGTCATCCTGCCGTCGTATTCGTAATTCTCGCTCAGTGTAAAATCCGCCCTGAGCATCTTGAAAAATATCTCCATGAACTCGGGATACTGCAGTATCTCGCTGTTTTCATCTATTGCCCCGTAATCCCTGACGCGTGCGAAAAACGCATCGTCATCAAGTTCCTCGGATCTGACGATTACTCTGTCGGCCTCGATGTCCGTGGACGCGATGAATACAGTCTGTGCATGCAGCCCCCTTCTCTCCAGCTCCTTTGACAGCTCGAATGCCAGCGTGCCTCCGAGACTGTGCCCGAACAGCGAGAACCTGCCGTCTTTCAGATACGGTCCGACCGCGCCAGCTATCTCGCTCACGACCTCCGGAAAATCAGTCATGAGATCCTCGCATATGCGTTCCTCTCGGCCCGGCAGCTGCACGGGCATGATCTCAATATCCTCTCCCGCACTTTTCTGCCATCTGGAAAACGCACTCGCGCTGCCTCCGGCGTGGGGTATGCACACGAGCTTGTACCCGTCCTCCGTGACGCCGCGGCAGCAGCTGATATATGGTGTGCTGATCTCCATCGCGCTACCTCCAGGCTCTGATGCTGAAACGCTCGCAGCATTCGTTTTCTGCCGGAGACGCCACTGTCCTGTATCCGCGCTCCTCAGCCATGCCGCACACGTCTTTGATGAAGACTGCTTCTTCAGGGCACTTTTCTCCAAAGAGCCTTTCCTTCAGCTCTCCGTGCAGCCTGCTCGTGAATCCTGTTATCTCGAGGCAGTCGGCATCGCTGTTCTCCTCGAGCAGCTTCGCGAGATCTGCGAGATCACCGCTGCGCATCTCGAGCTTCCTGTACTCAGGCGCTTCGTATTCGTCCAGGAATATCATCACGCCGTATCTGTAAAGGTTCATCTCCGTTTCAGCTTTTCCCTTTTTCATCATGAATTCGATGTGCTTTATCCTCGGATTCGCTGCAGCCAGGTCTTCAAAGAACTTCTTTGGTATGTAAAACTCGAAGTCTTTCTTCTCTCTCGTCTTTATCTTTTCCTCGAGGTCGTCCGCCGGTCCGCCCCACAGCTCTATCGTCTTGTAAAACATCTCCTGCAGCGCAGCTGATTTGATGTCTCCGAGGTAGACCTTGCCGCCGTGTCTGACTCTGCTTATCAGCCTGTTCACGTAATCCGCGAACATCTCCGCAGGTCCCATGTACTGAGTTGCGGAGTTTATGAAGCCGATGTCGAAATCATCGTATTCTATGGAATCGACGTCCTTCGCCTCCATCACCCCGAATTTGCTCATCGCTTTCTGCTTTTCCGAAAGATGATTTTCTATGAACTTGATGCCCTCAGCCGAAAGATCCACTCCGTAATAGAAGTCCGCGTCCTCTGACAGCGGGAAGTATATCATTCCCGTGCCGCAGGCCACTTCCAGTATCCTGCCGTGATCGAACAGTCTGACATTGGCTGCCGTCTCGTCTCTCCACTCGGACATCTGTTCTGTCGTATATGCACTGCCGTCGAAAGAGCTGTTCCATCCGATGTGGTTCAGCTCGAATCCTTCGTCATCAGACAGAGCGTAAAGCTGATCGTACAGCGTCACTAATATTTCTGAATCCATGTTTATCTCCTTCCTGCCGATCGGTCGTTTTACCGGCCGCCCGACATCTCTGTTTATTCAAGACCTTTCGTCTGATCTATGAAATCCGCTATTTTCGCGGGTGTACCCATGCGGAACATATCGAAGATCTTCAGCTGCAGTCCGTACCTGCTGTTGAGTGTGAGCATCAGATCGTATATCTTCAGCCCTCCGCTCTCGTAAAAGTCCTCGAAGCATCCGCAGCTGCTGTTCTGCGTGATGTCGATCCACATATCGTTTATTTCTGATGCACGCTCGCTGACATGCTTTGTTATGTAAAGCGCACAGTCGCATCCGCTGCCTGCTGCAGCGCGGAATCCCAGCTTTTCCGTGCCGCTGCGCTCTGCGATATCTCTGATCGCCGCTTC
>CAVEWO010000364.1:0-2230 GCA_963619345.1 Bacteroidaceae bacterium | reverse complement strand
CACTTTCCGCGAGCTTCCCACAGTAAGTACAGCTGTATTCTTCAGCACGTTCCGCGATCCTGTCGAGAGCAGCATCGACAGTCGAGTCATCGGATATCATCGCTTCGATGTTCCATTTGTACTTTTTGTCTATCTGATCTCTGGTTTTCAGTTCATTCGAATTCATTTTTTACCTCCGTTGCAATTTACTTTATAAAAGTAATATTATATAATAAGCTGATATGAATATCAGCCTGTCGCAGCATGTTCCAATAGTTTCGACATTGCGGCAACGCCGATATGATCAATGAAATTATTATAGCAGACAAGCTTGTCGCAGTCTGCTTCAATAGTTTCGACATTGCGGCGAAGCCGACATGATCAATGAAACTATTATAACATGCAAACTTGGCATAATCGACATTTAATAAATGTTTAGATACATATATTATCGCAATAGATAGTATGCAGTAAACGAGAGGAGATATACTTCAATGGATAACAGACCCATAGGTTTTTTTGATTCAGGACTTGGCGGACTGACGTGCATACCACACCTCATGAAAAAGCTGCCTGATGAAAAAATGATTTACTTCGGGGATACTGCCAGGACTCCATACGGATCGAAAGCGATCTCGACGATAAAGAATTTCTCTATGGAAATCGCAGATTTCCTCGTAAAAAGCAATGTGAAGATGATAGTTATCGCCTGCAACACGGTAAGCTCCACATGTCTTGAAGATCTGAGACGAAAGTTTCCTCAGATCCCGATACTCGGCATAATCGACCCTGCTGCGAAGAACATCGCAGAGCACGGGAATGCGGACAGCAGAGTGGGCATAATAGGAACCAAGGTAACGATCGCCAGCAGAGCCTACGAGGAGTGCATCAGCAGATATAACGACAGCATAAGCATTTTCGAGACATCATGTCCGGCATTCGTGCCTCTTATAGAAGAAGGCATCATCGAAAACGACATCATGGATCTGACTATAAAATATTACATGGATGATTTCGTGTACGGCAACAGACTCGACACGGTAGTGCTGGGATGCACGCACTATCCGCTGATCAGCAGGAACATAGAGCGGATATATCCGCAGCTGGATATCATAAATCCTTCCAGTATAATCGTCGATACAATAGAAAAAATACTTGGAGAGAGAAACATGTTTGCGAGGGATTCATCCTTTGAAAACGTGTTTTATGCCAGCGACCTTTCGGAAAACTTCATCAATATGATCGACCATATTTTCGAAGGGGAGAGCGAAAGCAGGAAGGTGAAATTCCTTAACTTTGATTTGGAAAACGGAGAACGATTTATATGAATTACGAAGAACTTATAGAATACCTCGATCTCGAGGACGGGAGTGAGTTTGAATATTTTGAAGCGATGGCAGATATGATCGAGAGCGAGGAATACATCGAGATGGAAGCGATGTACAGGATTTTTGAGGAAGCTGACAAGACCATGATAGAAGAGCTTCTCAACGACTATTTTGAGGACATCCTTGACGGGCTTCCTGACAATTCAGGTGAGATCTTTTCGCTGCTGCATCAGATAAAGCTCAGCCTCACGGGGCTCATCGCAGGATCTGAGGATGACAGCGACCTGCGGAGATTTACAGATGAATTCCACAAGTTCAGGAACTGGTACTCCCATGACTCCGAAGTGGAGCTGATTCCGGACGGAGGAGGCGCGCCTCTTTACCACTGCGTCAGAGATGCGATCACAGCGTCGCGCGTGGAAAAGCTGGGCGGCGAAAAGTACAGCTATGATTTTGAAAATGCACTGGATTACGAGCTTGACAGCTACACAGTGCCGTTTTCTGATCTTGCTCAGGCAGAGGACGAAAACGACGGGACTATTGTATTTTCACCAGAAGACGGCGAGCCCGGAGGCTGTGAGGGCAGCTGCAGAGACAGCTACACAGGCGCATATCCGGATGAATTCAATTAGAAGGGGAGCATGATGACTGATATTGCATACAAGGCAGAAATTATATCTGATCGCAGCGGTGCGGATGATACAGGCAGCTGCGGCGGCATGGTTCATGCGGGCGCCGGCAGTGTGACAGCAGATAACAAAGCATTCGATGTATTCGGCGCCGGTCACGACAGATTTGCTTTTCCTGCGGATATCCATCGCGTGACTGCAGGAAACGGCGGTGAGGCACTGCTTATATTCGGCAGCGAAAAAACTGCGCTTTACGACTGCGGCATGGCTTACTGCGGCCGCACTATGGTATCG
>CAVEWO010000363.1:0-2232 GCA_963619345.1 Bacteroidaceae bacterium | reverse complement strand
GCATGGATGATGCCAATGTCCGCAGCATCGAGAGGATCTGCGGCGATGATCCGGAGCACAAGATCACCAGGCTGCTGGAGCACGCTAGGGTGGATCGCAGCATTGCGGACCCGTGGTATACGGGCAATTTTGATGAGACATACGATGATGTGATGCAGGGATGCAAAGCCCTGCTGGAGGAGCTGATATGAGTAGACAGGCAGGATCGAAGAAAGATTATCTGCTGGTGTTTGAGGGGTTTCCTGAGGTCACCGGCTTTTTCTCGTTGAAAAGCGGGGCAGTCGAGGGCTCGCCTTATGACAATCAGGCGGTCTTCAGGCAGCTCGAAGTGGAAAATGCAGTGCGCATCTTTCCCAAACAGATCCACAAGAAGCACGTTGCGGTGATACGTCAGGAAGACGTTGAAGCGGCGGCCGATTCATCTATCATCATCCCGGATACGGACGGCATCATCACAAATATCAAGAACGTCCTGCTGACAACTGTCCATGCGGACTGTCTGGCGGTGTTCTGCTACGATCCGGTGAAAGAAGCTATCGGTCTTTCGCATGCAGGATGGCGCGGGACATGCGCAGGGATCGCCGTGGAAATGATCGAAAAGATGCAGGATGAATACGGCTGCGATGCAAAGGATCTGCAGATTTACATTGGTCCGGGGATAAGCCGGTGCTGCTTTGAAGCCGGCATGGAAGTGGCTGAAGCCTTTGCAGAAAACTGGGCATTTGCACACGAATTCATTTCCAGGGCACCTGAGGATCTCAAAAACGAAAAATGTCACATAGACATCAAAGGCATCAACCGCAGACAGCTGGAGCTTGCAGGCATCCCGGCAGAGCAGATAAAAGTCAGCGGACACTGCACCTGCTGCGAACCGGAGCTGTTCTGTTCATACCGCAGAGAAGGCGGCACGTATATGCGCATGGGCGGCGGTATTTGTATGCGTGAAGACCTGCGGACTCGATAAAGCACATAACAGAGCCATATCAGTTCTGATTGATATTTTGTTGTTTAAGGCTTATAATAATCAGGTATGCAATTTAATATGAAACACCACAGGGGTGTAACCTGATGTCGACTTTCAGTCGACAAATAAATGAAAGGAACAGTAAATGCTTAAAGTAGAAAATCTGTCATTCTCCATAAATGAAAAAGGTATGGAGAGAAATATACTGTCGGATGTCAGCTTTGATGTAAAAAGCGGTGAAATGCTTGTCATCACAGGTCCTAACGGCGGAGGCAAGTCCACACTGGCAAAGGTCATCATGGGCATCGAAAAAGCGACGGCGGGAAAGATCACGCTGGACGGCGCCGACATATCAGGATACGATATAGATGAAAGAGCTAAAGCCGGAATCGGATTTGCATTCCAGCAGCCGCCGAGATTCAAGGGAATGACAGTCGACAGACTGATTTCCCTGGCAGCAGGCGAGGTAAAGAGCGAATCCGAGTGCTGCGCACTTTTAAGCAAGGTCGGACTGTGCGCTCAGGAATACGTGAAAAGAGAAGTCGACAACACACTTTCCGGAGGCGAGATGAAGCGTCTGGAGATAGCGACCGTGCTTGCAAAACCGCATAAACTCTGCATTTTCGACGAACCCGAAGCAGGTATAGACCTGTGGAGTTTTTCAATGCTGATACAGCAGTTCGAAGAAATTAAAAAAGACAAGAATCAGAGCCTCATCCTGATCTCGCATCAGGAAAGGATAATGCAGATGGCAGACAGAGTCATGGTGATAGAAGACGGCAGAGTTGCCGGCATAGGAAAACGCGAGGATATACTTCCACATCTCATGCAGGAAGGTCCGTCATGCTGTGCGTATCTGAAGAGACTTGAAGAGATTTAGGAGGGTGTGAAATTGGCAGAACTTGATAAAGTAACACAGGCGATACTCAAATATATAGATGAAGCAGGCTTTAAGCAGGAAGGCGCGTTCAATCTCAGACATAACGGAGCTGCGCTATGTCATGGAGACAGCGAACACATAAAAATCGTAAAAAAACAGGACAAGCCGGGAATCGATATTTACATCGACGGTGAAACGGACGGTGAGGAAGTCCATATTCCTGTAGTCCTCGATGCGACAGGCTTTACAGACAAGGTATACAATGATTTCCACGTTGCAGACGGAGCAAACGTCGTGATAATCGCGGGCTGCGGGATCCACAATGACGGACATGCCGACAGCCAGCACGACGGTGTGCACTCGTTTTTTGTGGGAAAAGGTGCAAATG
>CAVEWO010000362.1:0-2236 GCA_963619345.1 Bacteroidaceae bacterium | reverse complement strand
CCATACAGATCCTCATATGATAAAACTGACAAGACTCTGTCCGTTACATACAGAGACGGATTCTTTACAGCAGGAAACCAAAAATATGATATGGATTTAAGCAAGGTTTCTCTGGGACTTACAATGAGCACGATGAAGCAGAAAAAGAGCGGAAGCAAATATGTGTGGGATGACAGCAGCACGATGAAATTTCTGAAAAGCACATTGAAATTCGACGAAGGATATAATGCATACAATCAGAATAAATCGCTTACGGATACCTTTGATAAGGCTGCTTACGCCATTGCACATAAAAAAGTCTCGATAGATGGCAGTGATACTACGATCGTTGCCGTGGCAGTGAGAAGTGCGAACTATGGTGGCGAATGGTACAGCAACGGACAGGTCAGCGGCGGCAGTGACAGCAAGCTCCATAAGGGATTTTCAGGTGCAGCAGCGGAAATAGCAGACAGCGTAGAAACATATATGAAAGATAACGGGATCAGTAATGATACAAAGATATGGATCACTGGATTCAGCAGGGGCGGTGCAGTTGCTAATCTCACAGGGAGGATGCTTGTGGACAAGTCGGATGTGAAAGCGGAGAATATGTACTGCTATACGTTTGCATCACCTATGACCACACAGAAATCCTCAAAAGCACAGAGAGGGATATTCAACACGGTCAACAGCTTTGATATGATACCAGATGTTCCTATGGCAGCATGGGGATTTGATAAATATGGTAATACTCGTTATCTTCCAAGCAGATCAAACAAGGATTATAAAACGTTGAAGAAGCAGGCTGATCAGAGCTTTAAAAATATTACCGGAAAGGATTACGGTGTTTACAGAAACCATCTGTCATATAAAAAATGGCTTTTGTCTTTGCTTAATATTGCAGTGGGTGGTACGGAAGATTCGTATGAAAAAAACTATCAGGAATCAGTATCCAAATTATTGAATAAGCTTATGGGCAGTCCGGAAGAAAGTGCGAATGCAGGAGGAATTACAGAATTTCTGACAAGGATACTATGTCAGGATATAGATACCGAAGAAGATCCTAACTTCAATCTTCTTGAACATATTTCACTCAGCGCATTGGATTTTGCAGATCTGCTTAATAATAGAGGCAACAGCGGCTTGTTCATGCAGCACTGGGCGGAGGCATATATGGCATGGCTGGAGCAGGGAACAGTATATGATTACCAGAGGTCGAAGGTTGTATCTGTGAAATGCCCGGTGGATGTATACGTATATGATAAGAGTGACGGCAGCCTTGTGGCGGAAATAAAAGATGAGGATTTCGAGAAATTCCTGGAGGAGAATCCGGATACGGCTCTGGAAGCTTATGTGGATGAAAACGGGCAGAAACAGGTACTTGTACCGGGCGACGGCGATTATACCGTAAAAGTGGTCGCAAGAGAAGACGGCAAGATGAATTATGCGATCTCTGAATATGAAAATGAAGAACTCATACGAAAGACGAACTATACAGATGTGAAGATAAAGGAAAATGATGAATTCGAATGCACGCTTGAAGCTGTTTCGGAACCGCTGACAGAAGAATTCGAACTGATCAAAAATGGAGATACGACGATTCCTCAGACTGAGCAGCTCACAGAAGATGATCTTGAAAATATCAGTATAGATGTTCAGGCAGAAGGAGACGGAACAGTCCTCGGAGGAGGCGCATATACATCAGGAGACAGTGTTGTTCTGAAGGCTGTTGCATCGGATACATCCGTGTTCACAGGCTGGTATGAAGACGGCAAACTTATCAGTAAGGAAAGTGAATATGGATTCCTGGCTGAGAAAGACCGCACTATCGTCGGTAAATTCAAGAAGGCAAAAGGCGATATTTTCGGCAGTGAAAGCATGATCAGGATCGCAGGCAGCAACCGTTACACTACTTCGACTGCAGCAGCAGATGCTCTGAAAAAGAGTCTCGGAGTAGACAAGTTCGAGAATATCATAGTAGCAAGCGGCGCTGACTATCCGGATGCGCTGGCAGGTAGCTACCTTGCAAAGGTGAAGAACGCTCCAGTGATGCTGGTCGGCAAGGATGCGAATACCGAAGCTGATGTCAAGCAGTATATAAGTAAGAACCTGAAGGAAGGTGGCACAGTATATCTGCTTGGCGGCACGGGCGTAGTAACATCGAGATTCGAAACTGGCGTGAAAAAGCTCAAGGATTCCGATGGCAATGCTGTGAATGTTGAACGACTCGGTGGTCAGACGAGATACGAAACCAATA
>CAVEWO010000361.1:0-2236 GCA_963619345.1 Bacteroidaceae bacterium | reverse complement strand
ATCGAGCACTCTCTGATCCATCCCTTCATAATGTCCGCAGAGTATCACAAGTTTGTCGAGCGATGCAAACTGCTGTATCATCTCCTGATCCAGAATCCTTCCTCGCGGAGACATATATATCACTTTTTTGTGCACCGCTCCCACCGACTCCAGTGCGCCGAAGACAGGATCCGCCATCATGACCATTCCGCCGCCTCCGCCGAACGGATAATCATCCGCTTTGTTGTGCTTGTCGTTGCTGAAGTCACGTATATCTGTAAGATTTATCTCAATTATCCCGCTTTCTGCAGCTCTTCCCAGTATGCTGCTGCCTGTGACAGGCACGAACATCTCAGGAAAGAGCGTCAGTACATCTATCTTCATAACAATCTCCCGAAACGACCTTAAAACTCACACAAGCCGCTTTCACCTCTAAAGATCCAGCATCCCTTCTATCAGTTTTACGGTTATTTCTCTCTTTTCTGTATCTATATCCAAAACGAACTGATCCACCTTTGGTATCAGCAGCTTATTTCCGTTTTCACGTTCAACTTCAAATATATCCTGTGCCGTATTCTGAAGCACGTCGGTAACATGCCCCAGCAGCTTTTCATCCTTCTCTATGACACTCATCCCTATCAGATCCCGTACATAGTACCGGCCTTCCGGGAGCTCCGGAAGATCATCTTCTGTTATATACAGCTCCCTGCCTCTGAGCGCCTCTGCAGCATTCCTGTCATCAGCACCTTCAAGCTTCAGTATCACCATGTTTTTCTGAGCTCTGACGTTTTCTATGACAGTGAGCCTGTCCTCTACATATATAGATTCGATCGTCTCATATATCTCTATACTGTCTGAATAATTGTATACCTTCACTTCGCCTTTAAGACCCACCGTGTTTACTATTTTCCCGATTTTGATTTTTTCCATATGAATCCACCTGTCCCGAAATAATGGCGCATGCCTGTCAGCATGCGTGTAATAAAGCACAGGCACATATATTGCCGTAATACATGTGCCTTATCTGTCTCTATTGAACTATTTCAACTACTACTCTGATATTTGCTTTTGTAGCCGCTGCTTTTGCGACAGTACGAATAGCTTTGGCGATTCTGCCCTGCTTTCCGATGACTTTTCCCATGTCATCGGGAGCCACCTTGAGCTGTATGACTGTAGTGCCATTGGACTGTGACTCAGAAACCTCAACGGATTCCGGATGTTCAACTAGTGACTTTGCAATTGCACTAACCAATTCTGCCATTGATTTCACCACTTTCTATAAAATACCGGTCTTTTTGAAAAGTGTCTTTACGGTATTCGTTGGCTGAGCTCCGTTTCCTAACCATTTCTTAGCTTTTTCTTCATCGATCTTGATGTCTGCAGGCTCTGTCATAGGGTTGTAGTATCCGATCTCTTCGATGAATCTGCCGTCTCTAGGTGCTCTGATATCTGCAACAACTACACGATAGAAAGGCTTCTTGTGAGCTCCCATTCTCTTAAGTCTGATTTTAACCATTTTTATTTCCTCCTAAAAATTCATGACTGTATTATTATTTATTTCACAGAGATCTAAAATCCCCGGAACATTTTATTTAATCTGCTGTTTCCTCCTTTTCCCGTAAAGCTCTTCATCATCTTTCTCGCATCGTTGTAGCGCTTCACGAGCTGGTTTATCTTGGAAACAGGCTGCCCTGATCCCGCCGCAATCCTTCTTCTGCGGCTGGCATTGAGTATCGAAGGGTCCTCCCTCTCTGCTTTAGTCATGGACTGGATTATCGCCTCCATCTGCATGAACTCCTGCTCGCTCTTTGCCATGTTTATGCTGTTCTTGGCATTGCTGCTGATGCCCGGCATCATATCCAGGATCTTCGCTATGCCGCCCATTTTCTTTATCTGTCCCATCTGCTCGAGGAAGTCCTCAAGAGTGAACTTGTTCTTTCTTATTTTCTTCTCAAGCTCTGCAGCTTTTTTCTCGTCATAGTCCTCCTGGGCCTTTTCTATCAGTGAGAGCATATCTCCCATGCCCAGTATTCTGCTGGCCATCCGCTCCGGATGGAAAGGCTCGAGCGCATCGAACTTTTCACCCATACCCACGAACTTGATCGGCTTTCCTGTCACTTTTTTTGCGGAAAGCGCTGCACCGCCTCTGGAGTCACCGTCCATCTTCGTCATGATGATGCCGTCGATGCCGGGGCTGTCATCGAAGCCTTCTGCCGCGTTCACTGCATCCTGACCGGTCAGTGCGTCGACTACCAGC
>CAVEWO010000360.1:0-2238 GCA_963619345.1 Bacteroidaceae bacterium | reverse complement strand
AGACGGTGCAGGCACTTACGGCAAAATATCCGAAGGCCGTGTACGTGATAGACCTTCACAGAGATGCGGCGGCGGCATCGGCAGCAGAGGGAAAGTACCTGGAGATAGACGGAAAGCGTGTCGCGAAGTTCAGCATGGTAGTGGGGCAGCAGAACGACAACTACACCGAGCTTTATGCCTTTGCCAAAAAAGTGAGTCAGAAATCAGAAGCACTGTACAAAGGCTACGGCGGCGCTATCATAGAACAGAACTACAGATACAATGAATTCGTGAGCAACAAGGCACTGCTTCTGGAGATAGGCAATAACAAAAACACCATAGAAGAGACAAGGCTGTGCGCGAAGTATTTTGCAGAAGTGCTAGCGGGCATAATAAAGGAGGAACAGCAGTAGGAAAGGAGGGCGGGCAGGATGAAAAAGACAGTTGTGGAGATGCTGCTCGTGTTCGTGATTTTTTTCATTGGAACGGCGGGTTTGCTGATACTTGATAATATATGTATGGAAACGACAGGTGAGGGAGGAAAATTAGTTTTGCATGTTGATAATTAGACATTTTTCCAGTAAAATACAAGATATAAATCAACAGTTTGAGAGGCAGAAATGAAAGATTATCAGAAGTATATAAGAAATTTTAGCATAATAGCACATATAGACCACGGAAAATCGACACTTGCGGACAGGATCATAGAAAAGACAGGTCTCGTTTCAAAGCGTGAGATGAGGGATCAGTTCCTGGACAATATGGAGCTTGAGAGAGAACGAGGCATCACGATCAAGCTGCAGACTACGCGTCTGATATTCAATTCCAAAGACGGAAATGAATACGTATTCAATCTCATCGATACTCCGGGACATGTCGACTTCACGTACGAGGTATCACGAAGTCTGGCGGCGTGCGAGGGCGCGGTGCTCGTGGTGGATGCGACGCAGGGCGTGGAGGCTCAGACGCTGGCAAACGTGTATCTGGCGATGGATGAAGACCTGGAGATCATGCCGATATTAAACAAGATAGACCTGCCGTCCGCAAGGCCTGATGAAGTCAAGCAGGAGATAGAAGACGTGATAGGCGTGGAGGCTCAGGACGCTCCGCTGGTTTCAGCAAAGGAAGGAACGGGCATTGAGGAGCTGCTGGAAAAGATAGTCACTGATATACCTGCGCCGGAGGGAGACGAGCACGGCAAGCTGAAAGCTCTTATCTTTGACTCGTATTACGACAATTACAAGGGAGTTGTGATATATACGAGGGTGTTCGACGGAACTGTAAAGGAAGGCGATACGATAAAACTGATGAATGCCGGCAAGCAGTACGAAGTCACCGAAGTCGGAGTTTATTCTCCGGGACCTGTTGAGTGCAAAACGCTGAGAGCGGGCGAGGTAGGATACATATGCGCAAGCATAAAGCAGGTGTCCGACGCCAGAGTCGGCGATACGATCACGCTGGCAGACGATCCTACGGAAGAGCCGCTGCCGGGATACAAGAAAGTACAGCCGATGGTGTACTGCGGTATCTATCCGGCCGAGGGGGAAAAATACGAGAACGTCAAGGACGCACTGGAAAAGCTGCAGGTAAATGATGCCGCTTTCCACTTCGAGCCCGAGACGTCTACAGCACTGGGATTCGGATTCAGATGCGGATTCCTGGGGCTGCTGCACATGGAGATCATCGTGGAAAGGCTGGAGCGTGAATTCGATCTGGCTGTCGTAACGACGTCGCCGAGCGTTATATACAAGGTGGTCATGACCGACGGCAGCATACAGATGGTTCAGAACCCGTCAAATCTGCCGGATGCTGTGCTGATAGACCATATAGAAGAACCGATGGTTAAGGCTGACATAATGGTTCCTAAGGAATACGTAGGCAATATAATGGAGATCTGCCAGGAGAGACGAGGCAGGATGCTCCATATGGAATATATCACTGAAAACAGAGTCAATCTGCATTATGATATGCCGCTCAATGAGGTAATATACGATTTCTTTGATGCGCTGAAGTCAAAGACCAGAGGATACGGATCGCTTGACTACGAGTTCACGAGATACGAGCCTTCAAAGGTGGTCAAGCTCGACATACTGCTGAACAAGGAGGTAGTCGACGCATTTTCTATGATCGTGCACGAATCGAAGGCGTATGCGAGAGGACGATTCGTATGCTCGAAACTGAAAGAGATCATACCTATGCATCAGTTCGAAGTTCCTATCCAGGCTTCGATCGGACAGAAGGTCATCGCAAGAGAGACTG
>CAVEWO010000359.1:0-2251 GCA_963619345.1 Bacteroidaceae bacterium | reverse complement strand
TCCATGGGCAGTGGACATGAGCAGCAGCCTGGAAACTGATAAAGTGAAGGACAGAGAAAAGATAGAAGAGATAATGAAGATAATGGACGATCTGCAGACGCAGGGCGAGGAATAAAAGGAGGAAACGATATGACGGCAGGAAGATTTGGTGTCCACGGCGGGCAGTATATCCCGGAGACACTGATGAATGCAGTGATAGAGCTGGAAAAAGAATATAACAGATACAAGGATGACCCGGAGTTCAACAGAGAGCTGACTCAGCTGCTCGATGAATATGCGGGAAGACCGTCGAGGCTCTACTATGCGGCGCATATGACCGAGGATCTCGGAGGTGCAAAGGTATATCTGAAGAGAGAGGATCTGAATCATACGGGTTCTCACAAGATAAACAATGTGCTCGGACAGGTGCTGCTTGCAAAGAAGATGGGCAAGACGAGAGTTATCGCGGAGACAGGCGCAGGACAGCACGGTGTGGCGACAGCTACTGCCGCGGCTCTGATGGGCATGGAGTGTGAGATCTTTATGGGTAAGGAAGACACTGAGCGCCAGGCGCTGAACGTCTACAGGATGCGTCTTCTGGGCGCAAAGGTCAATGCTGTGACTTCGGGTACTGCAACTTTGAAGGACGCCGTTTCGGAAACCATGAGAGAATGGACGAATCGTATCGACGACACTCATTATGTGCTGGGATCCGTGATGGGGCCGCATCCGTTCCCTACTATAGTCAGGGACTTTCAGGCTGTGATATCAAAGGAGATAAAGGCTCAGATAATGGAAAAGGAAGGCAGACTGCCTGATGCAGTGATTGCATGTGTAGGAGGAGGCTCAAATGCGATCGGCACTTTCTATAATTTCATAGAGGACGAAGGTGTGAGACTGATCGGCTGTGAGGCGGCAGGACGCGGCATCAATACAGCTGAGACGGCTGCGACGATCTCGGTAGGAAGTCCCGGCATATTTCATGGGATGAAATCGTATTTCTGTCAGGATGAATACGGACAGATCGCACCGGTATATTCGATCTCGGCAGGACTGGATTACCCGGGCGTCGGGCCTGAGCACGCAAATCTGTACGACACGGGAAGAGCTGAGTATGTGCCGGTGACAGACGATGAAGCGGTAGACGCTTTTGAATACCTTTCGAGAATCGAAGGTATAATCCCAGCCATCGAAAGCGCGCATGCAGTGGCACATGCCAGAAAAATAGTGCCGCAGATGGACAGGGATCAGATCGTTGTGATAACGATCTCGGGCAGAGGAGACAAGGACTGTGCAGCGATAGCACGTTACAGAGGGGAGGATATCCATGAGTAGGAAAATATCAGACGCATTTGCATCAGGGAAGGCTTTCATCCCGTTCATAACGTGCGGCGATCCGTCGCTTGAGATCACAGAGCAGCTCGTCTATGCGATGGAAGAGGCTGGAGCTGACCTGATAGAGCTCGGCATACCGTTTTCGGATCCGACGGCAGAAGGTCCGGTAATACAGGCGGCCAATGTCAGAGCACTGTCAGACGGAGTCACGACAGACAAGATATTCGAGATGGCCGGGCGCATCAGAAAAAAGACGGATATCCCGATGGTATTCATGACATATGCAAATGTTGTGTTCTCATACGGGACTGAGCGCTTTGTAAAAAAGGCATCTGAGATCGGGATGAATGGTATCATACTGCCTGACGTTCCATTCGAAGAAAAGCAGGAATTCGACTCCGTGTGCAGAGAGTACGGGCTGGACTTCATTTCACTGACAGCACCGACATCACACGAGCGTATATCGATGATCGCAAAGGAGGCCAGCGGCTTCGTTTACTGTGTTTCATCCCTCGGCGTTACAGGCATGCGTTCAGACATAACGACAGACATAGGAGCGATGGTATCGCTTGTGAAAAAGGCAAACGATATCCCTTGCGCGGTAGGCTTCGGTATCTCGACTCCGGAGCAGGCGGCGGAAATGGCTGCAAAGTCAGACGGCGTCATAGTTGGTTCAGCGATCGTGAAGCTCTGTGAAAAGTACGGCGAAGACTGCGTGCCGCGCGTGAAAGAATACGTCATGAGCATGAAAGACGCAGTGCGCGAGCAGAACTGAAATGTGCATGGATCTCAAGCAGAGACCAGAGCACAGCAGACAAAAGACAGATAATGAATACGAAAAAAAGGAGAAAATCATGGATCTGCTTGAAATAATGAGAAACCGCCGCAGTGTCAGGAAGTACACCAGCGAGCGTATAGATGATGAAAAGATAGAGAC
>CAVEWO010000358.1:0-2251 GCA_963619345.1 Bacteroidaceae bacterium | reverse complement strand
ATCATATTCATATACTGTATTTGCCGTTTTAGTTTAGTATCGATCTGCTTTTTCTTCCTTTTTGAGTATAAATGATCTTCAGCATATTCCATCTATCCTGGTCAAATTTATACTGATCAATGCGATAACATCAGATCTGAGTATAAAAATCTGCAGGATCACCCTCTGCATCCGCCATATTATCCCCTGCCAGCTACGCAAAGCGCAGACTTTTTATACTCAAAACATAAGAAAATGAAAATCAGGGATAAACCACGCCATAAAACCGATCGATCACTTTGTGTGTGCTAAACTGTTGCTGCCTTTCATTTAAATCTTGCAACGAAACTGCCGCACCAGGCTGCGCTTTTATGCGAAAGCTCAGCACTGAATCATTACTCGAAAAATTTTTTGTCCCGGTACTTCCTGATATTTCACTTCCCGAAAATGATATCGAATTCTTATACCCGTTTTCCATAACAGGCACGCTGTATTTGCGGCTTCCGTCCGACTCTTTCTTGAGCGCCAGAACATCCCACCATCCGAGTGCATCATAAAGTGCATTGCCGTTTTCATCTTTGAGAGCAGGCGAAGATTCTCTGTTCGCTATGTACCATACGACTCCGGGTACATCTCCGACAACACTGGGGTGCTCGAGTTAATGAGCTTCTGTCACTTAAGAAGGAGGTTGTGCATCTTGAAGAAAGATACTTTGATGTTATTGAAAGCAAGACGAAAAGCGGCATCAGAAGGGTACCTATTGCCGAAAAGGTATACCCGTTCTTCAACACCTGGTTTGAAGACTCCGACAGCGAATATCTGATTCACCGTGAAGACGGGAAAAATTCCTGTATGACAATTATTATAAACATCGCTTTTCTCCACTTATGGAAAGGCTCCGTATGGATCACACACCGCATTGCTGCAGATATACACGCAGTTCACTGATGCACAAGGCTGAAATACGAGACTCCATAAAAAAGAAAATCATGGGCCATTCCCAGGACCTGCTGAATAATACCTACACTCAGCTGGATATTGACGAACTTGTAAATGCGATTAATCTCCTCTGATTTTCCGGAGCAGATATCCTGTATAAACGTGATTTTCATCCCGGCGCAGCAGGGTCAGTTCTGATTGTAACCAGCATCAGATCCCTTGAGAATCAGCTGCTCTTCAATTGCATGAAAAAAGATGTATACTGCTTTCACAATATACATCTTCGAAACTACATATTCATATCTGCAGAGGTTTGTTAGTAATATGTCAGTAACGTTTTAGTAACGAACCTGATATCTGCAAATCCCATAACTATCCATTCTGTCAGAAACCCACTGAATACAAGGCTTCCATCGTCCTCAGAAGCTCTGAGCCTGTCATTTTGACAGCATTTACTATCGCTTTGAGAACTGGCTTGCTCTTCTTGCTTTTTTGAGACCGTATTTCTTTCTTTCCTTCATTCTTGAGTCTCTTGTCAGGAAGCCTGCTGCCTTGAGAGCCGGTCTGTATGCTTCTCTGTCTGCTTCGCAGAGGGCTCTTGAAATACCGTGTCTTAAAGCTCCTGCCTGACCTGTGTATCCGCCGCCGTGAACTGTTGCGATAACATCGAACTTGCCTTCGCAGCCTGCGATCTCAAAAGGTCTCTTTACTTCTCTCTTAACGATCTCCATAGCGAGATAATCATCGAGAGACTTCTTGTTAACTGTGATATTTCCGTTACCAGGGACTAATCTAACTCTAGCAACTGAAGATTTTCTTCTTCCTGTTCCGTAATACTGTGTTTTTGCCATCGTTTAATTCCTCCCTTCCTTAAATATCCAGAACTTCCGGCTTCTGAGCTGCATGGTTGTGCTCAGGGCCTGCATAAACCTTTAACTTCTTGTACATCTGTCTGCCGAGCTTGCCGTTAGGCATCATGCCCTTTACAGCATGTCTTACCGCTTCAGTCGGATGCTTTTCCATCATCTTCTCAAAAGTCAGCTCTCTGAGACCGCCCGGATATCCTGTATGTCTCTTGTAAATCTTTTCTTTTCTCTTCTTGCCAGTTACCTCTACCTTTTCAGCGTTGATAACGATAACGTAATCTCCGCAGTCTACGTGAGGTGTGTAAGTCGGTTTGTTCTTTCCTCTGAGAATAGCTGCAATCTGTGATGCCATTCTTCCGAGATTCTTGCCTTCAGCATCTACAACGTACCATTTACGTTCTACTTCTGCAGGCTTTGCGATAAATGAACTCATCTTTTCTTCCTTTCTACCTACTGGGTTTGCGATG
>CAVEWO010000357.1:0-2253 GCA_963619345.1 Bacteroidaceae bacterium | reverse complement strand
GACGTCAACATGATCGACTCCTTCCACCTCGAAGCGTATGGCGAGAAGGCCGTGAACTACAACCGCGACCTGGAGGTTTTTCCTGTCGTGAAAAGGATCATAGAAAAGATAACGGGCGAAGAATCCGAGTATAAATCACCTACAGATATGGGCGTCAACAGGGCCGGGTTCGGGATCACTGATGACGCTGTAGTAAGAGAAGCCGCATGTCAGGAAATCATAAGAAGATACCTGATCGCACTTTGCGACTATAAGAAAGGAAAGATCGACAACGAGACTCTGGAAAGAGTCAAGCTGCTGATGGATGAAGTCTCACTCGCTCCGGAAGACAGGAAAGTCGTGGTACCGGCCAGAGAATATGCCGAGAGCAAGAAAGAGTGTGACGAAAGGTATGTGAACGTGGTAGTCATGGCTATGGAAATGGACGACGGCACGATCATCACAGGCAGGAGCTCACGCAGGATGGTTGCAGCTGCCGCAGCGATCCTGAATTCCGTGAAATACCTCAGCGGCATGGCAGACGAGATACACCTGATCTCGCCTAATATCCTCAAGAGCATACAGGAGCTCAAGACGAATGTCCTGATGGCGGACAAGAGCAGCCTCAACTGCGAAGAGATACTCACGGCGCTGACGATTTCAGCGGCAACGAACCCGTCCGCTGAAGCGGCGCTTGCCAAACTGAGTGATCTCAGAGGATGCAGAGCGCACTGCACGGCTATTCTCAGCGACAAGGACGAAAATACGCTCAAGGCGCTGGGAATCGACGTTACCAGCGATCCGGAATACATCACGAACAATCTTTACTACGGCTAGACACAGCTGGACGGCGGGAAAATCACAGCTGGAAATTTTTGATGACACCAGGAGCAATAAAGATGTATGGAAGATATATTGTACTTTTTGCCATCCTGTTCACGGGGTGGTTTCTGCGAAAGATAAACTTCATCGACGACAAGATGGACCACAGCATCAACAAACTGATCGTGTATTTTGCATATCCATGCCTTATCGTGCACAACATAGGGAGCATGGAAGCTACAGGAAAAGTGCTGCTGTCGTTCCTAATCACGTTTGTGCTGAGCCTTGCATTGTTTTACATTTACGGGCTTGTGAGCCTGCTGTATGCAAAGGTGCGCAAATTCCCGGAGAGCGAGTCGAATGTGCTCGAGTTTGCGATGGCATCGCCGAACAACGGATTCATGGGCTTTCCGGTCGCGCTGATATTTTTCGGTGATATGGGACTGCTGCTGATGCTGGCGCACAATGCCGCAATGAATTTCTTTGTTTTCACATACGGCATCGGGCTTCTCAAAAGGAACTACAAGGACAAGAGGAAAGCAACTCCGGGGAAGGTATTCAAAGCGATCCTGAAGCTGCTTCTCAATCCTAATATCCTGGCGCTGTTTATAGGTTTCATATTCAGCCTGCTCGGCGGGAAGATACCGGGGCCTGTGGATGATTATCTGCTGTATCTGGGGAATATATCGACGCCGATGGCGATGATTTTCATCGGATCGAGCCTTGTAAGTTACAAGTTCAGCGATATCATCAAGAGCCTGATGGTGATTGAGTCGAGTCTGGTGAAGCTTGTATGGCTGCCGGTAATAACGGGTGCGCTTGTGTATTTCCTGCCGGTATCCGCTCTGATAAAGTCGATAGTCATACTGGGGACATGTTTCCCGACGGCAGCGACGGTATCGATGCTGGCGGAGCAGGAGGGGCTGGACCCGGGACCGGCGAGCAAAGTGCTGTTCCTGAGCACGGTCGCATCTGTCGTAACGGTGCCTGCAGCGATCAATCTTATAAATATGATATTTGTGTAAAGCTTCACCTGGCGGATGCGTCTGAACAGGCGGAGACTTCACCGTAAAATACTGATTCTCTTTCGAGAAGGACATCAAGCCTTTCTGCAACGATATTTTTCGATGCTATGGAGAGGCTTTCGTATTCATTGACGAGTTCTGCCAGCTGTCTGCTTCCGTCTTCGAAATATATCCGGCTGAGCAGACCTGTTGAAAGATCGTGATTCACAAGGCTTTCCAGCCCTATATCGTAGAATGAAGCGATGGCGTCTATGCACGGCAGGCTCGGCACTTTGGTGCCGTTTTCGTAGGACGTGTATGTAGTGCGCGCAGTGTAAATGGCGGCAGACAGTTCGTCCTGACTGATACCTCGCATAGTTCGCAGCAGCTTCAGGTTTTTTGCAAGGATTTTAGTATCGATCATAGCTCAGCCCTCGCAGCCTTTTCG
>CAVEWO010000356.1:0-2257 GCA_963619345.1 Bacteroidaceae bacterium | reverse complement strand
GTTCCGCTGTGCGCGGCACCGTTTTCAGACGCTTCACCACCGTATCTCTCATTCAAAATTCCTCCTTTCCATGATTTGTCGGCAAAGCCGACATTAAGATATCCTTTAATGTTTCTATGATTTGTCGCTCGCAGACCGGCACGGCTCCGGCTCCGCCCTGAATGAAATATATTATGACGAATATGAGACTTTTATGTACGTCCTCATCTGCTGCAAGGAAACATTAAAAATGCCGTCTGAGATACAGCGGCATTTTTAATGTTGTTGTCAATATATTACTGGAGGTCGTATGTCACTATATTTCTTTTACAGTTTCTTTCCATTTGTACGGATATCCCGTTCCCATCATCCTGTCGATGAACACTTCAGGATCAAGTTCATCCGCAAATATGATACCCTTCGGCATATCGATCTCGTCGATCAGCATCGTCCCTGTCGCAAGCGGCAGCGATACGTATACAAGAGCTGTTCCATATAGCTTCTTCAGTTCAGGCCCCGGAGCGTTCATCTTAGGACAGTTTGCCGTCCATGCAACTTTTCTGCCGTCTTTTTCACCTGCAACTTCCACGACGAGCTCGATGAACGCGGTCTTGTCAGCATACTCGAGCTGTTCGTCAGTAGCACCAAAGATATTGTTCTGAGGAGGCGGCACCATAGCTGTCACTACATCGATAGGTGCGACTTCCGCATCTCCGACCCTGATCTTATCCTGCGAACACAATCCCATAGCATAGAACATTGCAGGCTGATACATCATGTAGTATTTGAAATCCACGTCTTTCACACCCTTGAACGTAGCCGGCATACTGTAGATCTCCTCATGCGAATGGTGCGTAACAGGCAGATGTCCTACCGGTTCAGGGAAATCCCACATCTCAAGTCCGCCGAACGGAGGATACTGCACGTATTTTCCATCTTCCAGAGCATATGTCGGCGTAGCGCAGTCAACAAGAGCCTGCTTAGGTGACCAGCCCGGATTCCACGGCCTGAGCACCCAGTCGTATTCATGTTCATCCGGAAGATGCGTTGCCTTTCCTATCCTCATCTTGATGCTGTCCACTCTGTCGAGTCTGTTTGCAAGTCTTCTCGCTATCACATTTGTCCACCCCGGAGCAAATCCGCATCCAAACAGTGCAGTCAGACCTGCTTCCTTAAACTCCCTGCAGAGCGGCATATCCTCGATCGCAACGCCTTCAACGAATTTATCCCAGAACGGTGCGTCAAAAGCTGTGTTTATATAATTAGCCTTTGCTTTCAGTGCACCCTCCATCACATAAGGCACCATCCACGGCATTACCATGTCGACTACGACATCGACTCCCTCGGCAGCTTTGGCCACGTCGTCAGGGTCAGTAGCGTTCACCGTTCCAGTCTTGACCTTGTCACTGCCTATATGATCTGCTATCGCTTTCGCAGTTTCTTCCTTGAGATCGACTATCCTTATCTCCTCGATATTATCCTGTCTGGCCAGTATAGATGCACATGAGCCGCCCTGTCCGCCGGCGCCTACTATCAAAACTTTCATCCTGTTTCCTCCTGTCATGTTACATGTTTTTTCAACTGACCATATATAGAGCAACATGCATGCCAAACTATTCAGAAAACTTCAGATTTATTTGTGTAAAGCGCAGTATCGTTGAAATTTCAACGTTTTTATTCTTATGCAAAGCCGCAGCATATCTTGCTGCCGGCATGTCTGCAGCCTTCAGGGCGTGAAAAGGCATAAGAAAAGGTTCCATTTCTGGAACCGTTGGACGCATTTTATGTATTTGATGTGATTTTCAGCCTTTTCAAGGTTGCAGTCCTGAATCTCTCAGGTTTCATTTCTGGAACCACCCCTGTTAAGGCCGTATTTGTTCAGCTTTCTTGAAAGCGTCGCTTTGCTCATGCCAAGCGCTTTTCCAACTTCGCTTGCTTTTTTCCCGTGAATATCCATCATCGTTTCGAGTATATAGCGCTCGTATTCATCCATAAGCTCTGTCATCGTCTTGTTTTCAAGCTGAGGCGTGTACGAGGCCTTTTGCTCTACCGGCACGCCAAGTGCGCGTTCCACCTGGAATTTCGTTATCACATCGCCGTCAAAGCTGATGATGATGCGCTCGATTATGTTCTCAAGCTCCCTGATGTTTCCCGGCCACTTGAACCGCTGCAGCGCTTCCACAGCTGCATTCGTGATCTCCTTGTTCATCTTGTGGGCCGCATTGAAATGATCGATGAAATACTTCGTCAGTGCAGCGATATCCTTTGTGCGCTCTCT
>CAVEWO010000355.1:0-2274 GCA_963619345.1 Bacteroidaceae bacterium | reverse complement strand
GTGCAGATTCATCCACCGACAGATCATTGCTCTCCAGCAGGCGGCCGTCTGCCACGATCTTATCGCCGTTTTCCACCATGATGATATCGCCGACTACGATCTCTTTCTGAGTAACCAGCTGAGGCTCCCCGTTCCTGATTACCTTGATCAGCGTATCTTCATTGATTTTGTTCAGTTCTTCAAAAGCCTTTGCGCTCTTTCCTTCAGTGATAATAGTAATCACTACTGACAATGCGATCGCCGCAAAAATACCGATACACTCCAGGAAGTTATACTCTCCTCCTGTAAAATACCGGATGATGTTTACTGCTAATGTTATGATCGCCGCAAATATCAGCATCAAAAGCATCGGTTCTGTCGATGCGTCCCAGATTTTTTTTGCCAGAGACTCGCGCCTTTCTCTGACAAAAGAGTTTGAACCGTACACGCTGCGTGATTTTTCCACCTGTTCCGGGCTCAGACCATTTTTGCTATCTGTGCCGGTCCTGGAGAGCAGCTCCTCCATTGCCATCAGAAATGTATTCTTCATTCGTTTCCTCCTTGTTGTTCGTCGATTTCGTGACTGCAGCTCCTGCTAAGACTGATTGCTGAGTAAAGTATCCTTAAGATCCGGCCTGCCGGACCCTTGTGCCGAGTGCGCAAACCGTCAGCGGACGCACTGCTGCGCCTTTTCTGTATTCAAAGCGAAAAAAAGAGACACATGGATAGCCAAAATAAGCTATACATGAGTCTCGTTATTTAAGACAAGCCAGACCAGCGGTCAGTATGTTGACTTGCCACGCTATGCGCCACTACTCCCTCAAATATAAATCTTAAATATTCTACTATACGGATCCTCAGTCAGTCAAGATAAAATACTCCATCCGGATCATAGCCTTTCACATCTTCACTGATCTCGATACCGTAATGATCGTAAACCTTACCACTGGCGTCCATATCGACCCAGCGATCCTCCAGGTCTTTTTCACTCATCAGGCAATGTCCGACACATGCCGGATCATTGAAGTAAAATACATATCCGTCTTTCTGATCCTGATATCCGACGCATATTACCCAGTGTCCTTCCGTCAGATATGTATCTGCATCATCGGAGTCTTTTGTGTTATATCCGTCTCCCTCTTCTGACGAAGACCAGGCCTGTATGCACATGAGCACAGGATGTCCTCGATCCAGCGCAGATATCAGATCATCTATCGTTCTTTTTTCTTTCACAGATATCTTCACTTCATTTTTTTCAAAATACTCGACTATATTTTCCGGAGGAGTCCCGGCATCCTCACTTGTCCCGAGTTCTTCTTCATATGCCGCCAGATTCAGATCGCTGCTGTATGGATCGATCCAGTTCATCAGCATCTGCACACATGTCGTTCCGCAGGTATAGCTTCCGTACTGACGCAGATTCGGGATATCGATAAAGACATCAGCTTCCTGCGTTTTTCCGGCGTAAAGGCTCTGAGCCTGTTCGCTGTCTTCCTTCGCCGTCCCGCATGATGACAGTGACAGGCACGCAGCCCCGGCATATATGACTAACGTACACCATAAAGCGATCTTCAATATTCCATATGACTTTATTCCGTATGACTTTTTCATCCGCACACCTCCACATTTTCTCATCGACCTGTTAATCATTTTCTCCAGTGACTCAAATTCGGCACTACTGCCTCCATATGTGCGCGAACCTGCTCTGCCGGCCAGCTCTCGCTTGCCATGTGTTCTACACAGAAATCGATCAGCTGCTCTTTACTGGTATACTTGAATTCGCCGTCTGTATAACACCATCTGCAATACTCCTCGTTGAAAGAACCGTCCGGCTCTTTGCTGGTAGTACCATCCTCAAGAGGCATGCCACAGCACTGGCAAATCAGTTGTCTCGGCGAACCCAACAAAGTATTGATAGAAACATCAAAGAACTTTGAAAGCAGTTTCAAAGTCCCCACATTAGGCGTCGTTTCACCGTTTTCCCAGCGCGACACTGCCTGTCTTGTAACAAAAACCTTTTCTGCCAGTTGATCCTGTGAAAGCTCTTTTTCCGTTCTCAGGCTGTATAAAATGTCCTTTGTATCCATATAAAACACCTCCTTTATGCAACTTTAGCACAGAACCTTTTAACATACAAGCAACACGCTGTTACTTGTATGTTATGCACGTGATGCAGCCTGATCTGCAGAAGCCTGATAAAACTCCGCCTGAAATACCAAAAGCTGTGATTTTAATCCCAAAATCGCAGTTTATTATTTCCAGTAATTGTCAAATGTATAAAATCTACGTTATTTG
>CAVEWO010000354.1:0-2288 GCA_963619345.1 Bacteroidaceae bacterium | reverse complement strand
ACAGCAGTACTTCTTTACCAATCGGACTCTTGGACATCTCTGCTTTTATATCATCAATGGATATATCTGTTTTTGCAGACAACGTTTTCATATTCATGGATTGAAAAACACCCGTGCCCTTTGCTTTATTTATTATACCACGATTTATGCCTTTTGCGTTCTGTTTTTCCTGCCACGCCCTGAAGCTGAGCCCATGCTCGCTGTAACTGTCGAGCCACTGGCTGTATTTTTCTTCATCGAGCCATGCGCAGGTGCTGCAGTGGCAGAACGGGTGCATGGGCGGTGCATTATCTCCCGGCATTGCGTCTTTAGTCTTGAAGTGCTTACCGTCCAGTGCTTTGCAGGCGGCGCATACATCGCCGTAGTGACATGCCAGATATTCATATTCGTCAAAACCGTAACGGTCGAAAGACTGCATCTGTGCTTCCGTCTGGACTCTCGCCATCTCGGTACGCATCAGTCGCTCAGAGTTGAACCTCGACACATCTATCTGCTTTCTCAGCTCCCTTGCCAGCACGTCAGGGTGCCTGCCCTGTATCATGCCGGTCTGCAATAGCTTTGATATCTCTGATTTAAGCAGACTCTGATTCGCCCAGATACGCTGTGAGAACGTCGCATTGTGAAACGACGCTCCGACTATCGACGAAGCTGCCAGCGTCACATCTCCGACAGACTCGCCCAGTATCCCGGCCTGACGCTCGAATTCCTCCAGCGTCCTGTCGGTCAGCTTCTGCTCGAAGAACTTCTGCATCTCGTCAAAGCTGCTGACAAGTTCAAGGCCTATCTGTGCTTTAAGCATTTCAAGGCGGTTGACTTTCATCGTCAGGTTGTACAGCTTCATCTCCTCGTTGGCCTGCTTCGAGAAATCCTTTGCTATTAAATAAGCTCAATTTTTTTCGATTATCAACGTTTCAAATTATTATTTAAACAAACAAGTTTTTACGAATTGATTAATGCTTAATATACAAAAATGATCTAAAGTACATAAAATCAGTGTACCGACAACATAAAAACGATATGTGAAAACAGCCTGCAGCACACTTACCGCAATGTGATCAGAAAAATATCCGAGTTTGAATTATTTCGAATTTTAGGTCTAATCCATTCCCTATTGCAAAACTGTTTTTAATAGAGTACAATCCGTATGTTGAAGTTATTATAAAGGTCGAAGGGTACTGTCCACAGCTCTTACGACCGTTTACCCGCACAATTCAAGATCACAGAAAGGGGACTAATGAAAAATGAATATTAGCAAAGTATTTGTTGTCGGAGCCGGTTTCATGGGTTCAGGTATCGTCGAAAATGCTGCCAGCAAAGGACTTTACGTCACTGCTTATGATATTTCTGAAAAGCAGCTCGAAAAAAGCCTTAACGGAATCAGTTCCAACCTTCAGAAATCTGTCGCAAAAGGCAAACTAAGCGAACAGGAAGCCAAAGATGCTATCGCACGCATCACAACGACTACTGAAATCTCAGACTGCAAAGACGCTGATGTAATCATCGAGGCAGTAGCTGAGAACAAAAGCATCAAAGTCGGCATCATGAAAGAGCTCGAAAAGTATGCATGCGAGAATGCAATCATCGCAAGTAATACTTCTTCAATATCTATCACTGCTCTGGCTCATGTCTTCTCAAGACCTGAAAGATTCGTCGGAATGCACTTCTTCTCACCTGTTCCAAAGATGCCGCTTATGGAAATCGTTACTGGCTATAAGACAGGTGAAGATACTCTTGCAAAAGCCAGAGAGCTTGGCGAGTTCATGGGTAAGTCATGCATCATTTCTCACGATGAACCTGGATTCATTGTAAACCGTATGCTGATACCTATGCTCAACGAGGCATGTATCCTTGTTGAAAGAAAAATCGGCTCAATCGAAGAAATCGACAGAGGCGTTAAACTCGGTCTCCGCCACCCAATGGGTCCGTTGGAACTGATGGACATGATCGGTATCGATGTTGAACTTGCCGTTATGGAAGTACTTCACGAAGAGATTGGTGACCCTAAATATAGACCTGCTGTTTCTCTTAAGAGAATGGTCGATTCCGGATTCCTCGGTAAGAAATCAGGCGCAGGATTCTACGTTTATCATGAAGATGGTACAAAAACTCCTAATAAATGCCTCCTCAGATAAACTCATCATACTCTTATCAGCTATACTGATATACTCAAGAGCACCGAAAAGCTTATATGCTGCCCGGTGCTTTTGTTTTGCAATAAAACATCACCTACACAAAAAAACACAGCCTACTTCTGTAAGCTGTGTTTTACCAAAGCGGCAACGTCCTAC